>NZ_JBITBT010000012.1:0-96883 GCF_044452505.1 Amycolatopsis sp. NPDC051903
CGACGGCACCGATCTTCCGGAATGGAAGGAACAACTCAACGCCGGGCATCGCAAGGTCCGGGCCCGTGTCGAGCACGCGCTGGCGCGGATGAAGTGCTGGAAGATCCTGCGGGACTACCGGCGCGCCGCCATCACGCTGGGCGACACGGTCTCCGGAATCGCACACTTGCACAACATCCTCCTCGCTGGCTGACCGCAACACCCAGCAACACCAACAACAGCATCAGTTACGAGACATCACTTAGGAGCCAACCAGGTGCGATCGCTTCATCACGCGGCTCTTTCTGCCCCCCGGCGACAGCGTCGTGGCCCACACACCGGCTTACCCCGGCGGGCTGCAATTGTTCCAAGACGCCGGCGCGCTGATCGCGCCGGCGGACGTGGACAGTGTGGCGGCAGCTGCCACCGAGCATCGTCCGCAGCTCGTTGACTGGCGAAGAATTCTCCGGCACGGCCGTCACCAGCACCCCGTCGCGAGGCAAACGGAGGGACACACCACCGGCGACCGCGGTGCTCGCCGGGCGGCGACGACGCCACCGATGTTGCGAGGTTCTTCGCTTCCGCCGTCGACGGCATCACGGCCCCGGCAAGTGACGCGTCCGCAGCCTCACCACACACGGTGAAATCGGGTCGGCAGGCGGCAAGGTCCGCTGACCACGGCCAGCTCGGAACGCCATTCGACCGGGCCGGCCAAGACCGGAGCGTCGAACCGGTTCGCCAGCGCCCGCAAGCCCTCGAACAACTCGACGCGCACGAGAGCCGTCTCCAACCAGCGGGTCGAAGCAGAGCAGGGGCGGACCGGCCGCGCGACGTCGAAGACCTTGTGACAGCTGACCGCGTCGCGTGACAACTTTGCTTCCCCAGGAGGGATCGGGTCGGCCACACCAGCCGGCGCTTTCACCCGGCCGTGATTCTCCGGTACTCGTCGGCGGCCAGCAGCTTCTCCTCGCCCGAGCCCTGCGCGGCAGAGTCGTCGATGACACTGAGCTCGACCAGCCAGCCGTCCTGGTACGGGTCGTCATTGACGATCTCCGGACTATCGGCGAGGAGCCTGTTGACCTTGGTGACGACTCCGGACACCGGGGCGTACACCTCGGACACGCTCTTCGTCGATTCGATCTCGCCGAACACCTCTCCGGCCACGAACTCCTCGCCCACCGCGGGGAGGGTGAGCGTGATCAGGTCGCCCAGGGATTCCTGGGCGAAGTCGGTGATTCCCACCCTGGCAACACCGCCGGGCAACATTCGCACCCACTGGTGCTGGGCGGTGTACCGGACGTCGGGATCCACTTCGGCCATCGTTGCACAACCCTCTCTGACGGAATGACGTTTCGGACAGGGAGCCGGTTTCCCCGTCCGCCGGCGAGCGCCACCGGCTTCTCAACGCCCTGCGGCGCGCGGTGGACGAGTCAAGTCAGCGACGCGGCTGCGGCGCGGGCACGAGGACACCGTCCAGCTCGATCTCGATTAGTCCTGGGTCGAACCCGACGAGATCCCCCGGCTCAGGGCTCGGTGCCTTCCACAGCCGAGCCGCGCGCTGCACACCAGCCACGTCGAAGTAGCTCAAGTCGTCCCCAGGTGTGCCGTCCTCGTGCGGGGCGCTTTCAACCAGAATCGAGGGCTCGACGTCCGCCCGCGGGACGCACCAGCGAGGAAGACAGCCGGTCTCGTAGACCACGGCCGGCCTGCTCGAGGCAACTACAACGGTGCCGCCGACCTTGACCACGAGCCTTCGCGAGGTCCGGCGCACATCGACCCTCCGATACGGATCTGGTGCCCCGGCGGCGATGCACTCGCCTTCTTCGCAGAACTCGTCGATCGCGCGCACGCAGAACCCGATCATCTGCGAGAAGTCCGTCGCGTGGGCGGGCGGCTCGATGTGGTGGAAAGCAGCTCGCTCGTAGGTCCGATCGCCTGTGTTCACCGCGTACCAGGCGGTCTTCCCCAAGTCGACGTGACTGGTCACCACGCTCCGGAAGTCAAGGCACTCGACCCGGACGTCCGCCGCGGGAAAGTAGACCACCGGCCGACGTTCTGGCTCGTGCAGCAACACTGCCCTCTCGCTGTCGGCCAGCCAAGTCGAGTCGAAACGCACCCGTAGCCGCCGACGGGCGGGCTCGACGTAAGGCAGGCGTGCAGGCAGCGAGCCGGGTACCAGGAACCGGCCGCGCGGCCGTTCCTTCTGCGGTACCGCCAGCCATGGCAGGGGCACTGTTCACAACTCCTCATCGACCGGATTCGCGAGCAAAGCCGGCTGGCTCCGTCAACAAGTCCCAGTGGGAATCAAACTACGACCGTTCAACTGTCCACTTCGCTGACCACTTCACGGTGTCAGTCTTTCGTAAGACGTCCGAACCTCGGGGACAGCCGGGAGATCCGAGCGCGTGCCCGGCCCATCATGGTGTCGCCCGGGGGTTCGTCGACGCAGGACTTCACCGGCACTTTGACCGAAGGACCGTCAAATCGTGGCGGTGCGGACCTCGCCTGCGATCCGGCCGTGACAAGCCGGCTCGAGCCACGCCGTGGACAGGAGCGGGGCCACCTTCGAATCGCAACTCACTGAGGCAGGCGCTCCATCGAGAGACGACTGCGTCATGATCGAGCACGGCCGCTCGAAGCACCGCGTCGCACGAGCGAAGCACGGCGGTTCCTCCTCCTGGGTGCGAATGTTCCTCCTGCGACACCCAAGCTGCCGGTCGATTGTTGCGATCGACTTGAGCGACCTTTGATCACCGAAAACGATCAAGGGCAGGGTGTCATCCCCGCCCACGCGCGTTTCCCCACCGTTCCGGCACGCGGAACGATGTCATTCTACCGAGTGCTCGAGAGAAGCCAACTCGGGAAGCGCCGACCCGTTGCGCACACCGCTCACCTGGCATGACCCGGGTCTGTCAGGGATGACACCACAGCGCGTCGCGTACCCGGGAGGGGTCCGGCTACCCACCGGGGGATGCACTCAAGACGCCACCGGCCGCAGGCTTGGCCAGTGGATTCGCGAGGCGTGGTGCGAAGAACGACCGATTTGCCCCAGCTGATGCCGAGGACGGTACTCAGCGCGGACTCCGACAGCAAGGACCCCACCAAGAGAGATTGCGCAGCGCGGCCGGCTTGCGCGAAAAGCACCTTGGTTCAGGGCGCGGAGCGCCTCCTCGATGCCGACCGCGCCGGGCCGACGTCGTCACGCGGACAACGGCTCGCAACCCGGCCACGCCTCATCGAGAAAGTTGCACTCATGGGCCTCTCCTGGCACCAAGGCCCGCTCGCGCCGGACGCGGCCGGGCGGTTCCTCACAACCGTCCCGCTGCCCGAGCGGATGCCGTTCGCCGAGCCACTCGGCCGGCGGATGCGCGTCCGGTTCGCCGGCACCTGGATCGCCGACAGCGAGGACGTCGTACTGCTCCACGAACCGAGCCGCCACCCGGTGGCGTACTTCGCCGTTGAAGACATCCTCGAGGAGGTTCTGGTGCCCGCCCGACACACGACGCATCACCAGGACTGGGGAAAGACCACCTGGTACGACGTCAGGACTTCCTCGAAGTCCGCGCGGCACGCCGCCTACCGCCACACCGACCTGCCGGACTACGCGGACGATCTGCGAGGCCGGGTCGCGTTCGTGGGGCGTGCGATGGAGAGCTTCTTCGAAGAAGACGATCAAATCCTCGGCCCCGCCACGGACCCTTACCATCGCGTCGACATCCGACGAGCCGACCGCCACCTCACGGTCGCCGCCGATGGCCGGATCATCGCGGATACGAAAAAACCGTTGGTTTCCTACGAATCGAACTTCGCACCACGGTGGTTCGTCCCCAGGACAGATATCGACCTTGACGCCCTGACCCTGATGGAGTGCCGCACGGTCAGCCCGTACAAGGGCGACTGCAGCTACTACGCGGTGCTGGGACGCCCTGCGGCGGCGTGGTCGTATGAACGGCCGCCGACGGAGGTGCAGCGTCTCGCCGGGCTGGTGTCCTTCGAACCGAGTTCGCTCGAGGTCCGCGTGGACGAGGTGCTCTTGGCTACGGAACCCGAGCAACCGGGCCAATTCGAACACGTCGCCGCCGGCCCCAGAGGTGGGCGAACACCAGGAGGCCGGGCATGACCACGGTGGCGGAAAGCCGGAGAGCGGCGCCCGTGCCGGCCACCCTTGAAGCAACCAAGACTGCAGCCAGCCCCCTCACCGGGCGCAAGTGGGAGATCGCGCGGCTGAACGAACTCGTGCACTCGGCGGTGACCGGCCATGGCGCCGGCCTCGTAGTCCGAGGGGTCGCGGGGATCGGCAAGTCCGCGCTGCTCGCCCAGCTGGCGGAGCTCTCCCCCGCGCACCGGGTCATCCGTCTCGACAGCGCTGCCGCAGAGGCCAACCTGCCCTACTCGGCTCTGCACCAGCTCTGTTCCGAGCTGTCGCACGAGCTCCAGCAGCTCGAATCCCACCATCGGCAAGCGCTGGAGACTGCCATCGGCCGGCGACCGGCTGACGGCGACGACCGGCTCCTCACCTGCGTCGCGCTGGTCGAGCTGCTCTCCCGCGCGGCCGAGCCGCAGCCCCTGGTCTGTCTCGTCGACAACGCACAGTGGACCGACCGCGCCTCCGCGGATGCTCTGGCGTTCGCCGTCCGTCGCCTCAGCTCGGTGCCCGCAGCACTGGTGTTCGCGTCCCGCGTCAGCTGCTTCGCCAGTCTCCCGGAACTCTTGCTCGAAGGGCTGGAGCACGCCGGCGCGCGTTGGCTTTTCGAGTCGGCGCTGCCCGCGCCGTTGGACGAACGGGTGGTCGACCGGATGGTGGTCGAAGCCGACGGCAACCCCCGAACGCTCCTCGAGTCGGCGCGATCGAGCTCCCCGTCGGACCTCGCCGGCGGTTACGGCGTGGTCGTGCCGGCGCAGCCACGTGACACCACCGCCGTCGAATCGCTGACACACGACGGCAAGCTTCTCCTGCTACTGGCCGCGGCCGAGCCACTCGGTGATCCGGTGCGGCTCTTGCGAGCCGCGGCCCAGCTGGGCATCGATCCGCCGGCCGCCGACGAAGTCCGATCGGCCGGCTTGCTCTCCTTCGGAGCGTGGGTCACTTTCCCCGACCCCCGGTGGCGCGGCTCCTACTACGGAACCGCATCCGCGGCCGATCGACGTCGCGCTCACGGTGCGCTGGCAGCTGTCACAGATCCGGCGCAAGAACCCGACATCCACGCGTGGCACCTTGTCCACTCCCGCGTCGATCCTGATGATGCGATCGGCGACGGCTTGGCCAGTGCGGCGGCCATCGCGCGCGATCGCGGAGGCCGCCCCGCCCAAGCGGCTTTCCTCGAACGTGCGGCGACGTACACAGTGGACCCCAGGCTACGGACAGCCCGCGCGGTCGCGGCCGCTGACGTGAGCTACGCGGCCGGCGCCGCCGACACGGCTGCCCGCCTTCTGGCCACGGCGGAGCTCGGGAGCCTCGGTGCCGCGGACCGAGCCCGCGCGGACCACCTGCGCGCCGTGATGGAGTTCGACCTCCACCGCAGCCCCTCCACCGTCGCGGGGCTGGTCGAATCGGCGAAGGGAATCGAGCTCATCAACCCCCAGCTGGCTCGGCCCGCCTACCTCGAGGCACTCAGCGCGGCGATCTTCACCGGTCAGGTCGACGCAATTCGAACGGTGCTGCCCCGGCTCGCCGAAGAGACCCCGAAAGGCTCCGACCGGCTGCTCGAGGGTGTGATCGAACGGTGCACAGGCGGTTACGCCGGTGCGGTGGAATCGCTGAAGCTCGCTTTGAAGACGCTGGACAGCGACCACGAGGAGAGCGCACGATCGCGGGTGCTCGCCTGTTTGGTCGCGGCCGACTTGTGGGACGACGGCACCTGGCACGATCTGACCGCAGCGGAAGTCGATCGGGCCAGGCGCTCCGGCTCTCGTTCCGTCCTGCCGTACTTCCTCACCCACCGGGCACTCGTGGAGATCCACACAGGACATTTCGACGTCGCCCGCTCACTCGTCGCCGAGGCCAGGACAATCACTGACGCGACCGGGCGGCCACCGTTCCCCCATGCAGAAGGTGTGCTGGCGGCCTGGCGCGGGGAAGCGCCCCACGAATTGTCTGCCGCCGCGGAACGGGGAGCGGGCTCGATGAGGTCGCTCGCGCAGTACGCGACGGCCGTCCTCGGCAACGGAACGGGTCACTACGCACGTGCCGCGGAGGCGACCCGCGACTCGTGCATGGGCGATCGACTCGAACTGCAGGGCTGGTCCGTCGTCGAGTTCATCGAGGCCGCCGTTCGCTCGGGCGACCGCGACGCGGCGTCAACCGCGCTCGAGCGCCTCTCGGACCACGCATTCCTCACCGGCACCGAGTGGGCGCTGGGTGTCGAAGCTCGATCACGCGCACTCTTGCGCGAAGGCCGTGACGCCGAGGACCTCTACCTCGAAGCGATCGAGAGGTTGAACCGCTCCTGCATCGCCACCCAACTGGCCCGCACGCAGCTCGTCTACGGCGAATGGTTGCGCAGGCAGGGCCGGCGTATCGACGCTCGCAAAGAACTACGAGCCGCATACGACGCGTTCGCCGGGATGGGTGCGAACGCGTTCGCCGGCCGAGCCTTGCGTGAGCTGCTCGCCACCGGTGAACGAGCTCGGCGGCGCACCGCGGGGACGAGCTCCCGACTGACCCCTCAGGAACAGCGGATCGCCTCGCTCGCCCGGGACGGCCGGTCGAACCCGGAGATCGCTTCCGTGCTCTCGATCAGTCCGCGGACCGTCGAATACCACCTGCACAAAGTCTTCAGCAAGCTCATGATCACCTCACGAAACCAGCTTCACCTCGTGCTGGCGTCCTCCGAAACCTGAACTTCGCGTCATCGTCAGCGTTCTCCGATGACCGGACACGCCGCGCCGACAATCGCAGAGTGGCGGTAATGGCCGTGCTCGATCTGGCCGGGTTCCTCCGTGAGCACGACACCGAGGTCCTCAAGATCCGGCGACCGGTGCCGCTTGACCACGTCGGGGCGCTGGTCGGCGAGGCGACGAGCACGACGATCCCGAGACCGGGCAGGACAACCAGATGAACCCGCGCTGCGGAGTCAACGACGCTCTTCCGCTGGCAATGGGATCCCGTTTCCTGAACACGAAGATGGTGGTCGCGGTCGACCCCGACGTCGACGTCCACGACCCTCGCGACCTGCTGTACGCGATGGCCACCAGGGGCCGCCCCGACCGGGACGTGATCACCCTGGGAAACACGCGGGGCTGGCCGTTCGACCACTCCGCGGACCCGATCACCGCAGCGCTGCCGGACACCGCCGACACCCGTTACGCGAGTCTGTCCGGCCGCTGGGGCATCGACGCCACCGAGCCACCACAACACCACGCGCCGGCTCGAACCGCCTACGAACGCGACTGGCCCGCCCACTGGGGTCGCGTCCGGCTGAACGGCTACCTGAAAAACCCCGTAGTGGAGGCCTGATGTGGTGGATCGAGCATGATCGGATGAATCCTGCCCGCCGGCGGTCAAAGTCCGTCCGGTAGCTCGGTCTGCAGCTGGCTACGCGACGTGATGCCGAGCTTCACGAACACCTTGCGCAAGTGGTACTGCACGGTGTGCGCACTGATGAACAACCGCGCCGCGATCTCCGCATTCGACAGCCCGTCCTTGGCCATCCGAGCTATGTGCCCTTCCTGCGCGGTCAGCTCGTCAGGTCTGGTCGCATCGACTCGTTTGCTCACTCCTCCGCCGGCTGCCTTCAGTTCCCGGCCCGCTCGTTCCGCGAACGCCACAACACCCATCGTCTCCAGCATCTCGTGAGCCGTGCGCAACTGCTCACGAGCTTCGTTCTGGCGGCGCTCCCGGCGAAGCCACTCCCCGTAGAGCAGGTGGGCGCGCGCGAGGTCCACGCGGAGATTGGTGTGGCCGAAGCGGGTGATGGACTCTTGGTACAGCGTCTCGGCTTCGCAGCCCTCGGAAATCAAGGCCTTCGAACGGAACTGAACGCCCAGCGCCCAATCGGAGCCGGCGACACTGGTCGTCTCGGCGAGACGGCGGTAGGCGTTCTCCGCCGTCTCGGTGTCCTGGCTGCGAACGGCGGCTTCGATCAGTTCTACGTGGGGCCACAAGAGCGTGACCGGGCTCGCGTCGAAACTCGCCGCGCGCCGGCCCATGGTGAGAGCCTCGCGATAACGTCCCAGTCCGTTGTAGAGGACTGCGCTGGCCCACTCGGCCGCAGTCGACCCCGCCCCCTCTCCGCGCCGAGTCGCGTCCAACAGAGCCTTTTCCTGCACGCTGGCGCCGATCGCCGCATCGCCGCGAAGGGCCGCCAAACCCACTCCGCCGTAAGCGGTGAGGCCGGCGCCCGTCGCGGCCAAGATCGCCTGCGCTTCGTGCGACACTCGCGCCGCCTCGGTCAGTTCCCCGAAAAAGAGGCAGGCGAGGGCACGCACGTCCAGAGCGAGCGACAGTTCCGGGAACGACCCCATCTCGCGGGCGAGCCGCACGTGGAGTGCCGAGAGCACATCCCAGCGCTCGTCGTCCCAGACTCGCATGGCGTTCGTGCTCGCAAACCACAACCAGCGCAACGTGCTCTCCGGCGACATCCCGGTTCCGTACTCGGCCAACCCCCGGCGGATCGTCGGCAGCCCGGCTTCGTAGCCGCAGGTGAACGAAGCGACCAGCCCGTCCAGGAAAAGGTCGGGTGCGCGGGACTCGGCAGGTTGTGGTGCGGCTGCCGCCGCTCGGGCGACGGCAGCGAGGTCTCCTCCGGGACTGGCGAGCCGGCCCACGAAGATGGCCGCGGCCATCGCCTCCAGGTAGGTTTCACGAGACTGCACGACGTCGATGGGAGCCAGGCGACTCGCCGCTTTCAGCAGCAGCGGGGGTCCGCTGCCCCGGTTCGTGACGAACGCCAGCTGCGCGCGGATCACGTCGATCAGAGCGAGCTGTGATTCGTCGAGCGGACCGGATTCGGCCACCGATAGCAGGTCAGGTACCGCATCGAGAGCGCCGGCCTTCACGTGGATGCGGGCGGCAGCGAGCGCCCGCGTGGTGCGGCGTGCCGGGTCCAGCGTCAGCATCGTCGCGCGCCGAAGAAATCCGGCTGCGGCCGCCAGACCACCGCGAGCCTGTGCCCTGGCGGCCGAGTGCTCGAGCGCCGCGGCGACCGCTTCGTCCGGTCCGACCGCGGCTTGGCCGCGGTGCCAGGCACAGCGGTCGGGGTCGGTCTCACGATCGATGGCTTCAGCAAGGGCCCGGTGGGCCTGCTGTCGCGCTGGCACCGTCGCCGATCGGTAGACCGCCGACCGCGCCAACGGATGTCGAAACCGGACGCGGGTGCCGAGCTCGACCAGACCCTGCTCGATCGCCGGGGTGATCGACGCCGCGTCGATCCCCAGCCAATCGGCAGCGCGCCACAACAGTGCGGGATCGCCGGACGGCTCGCTGGCCGCTACCAACAGCAATCGTCTGGCCTCGTCGGGTAGTGCTTCGACCCGGCGGCCGAAGCTCCCTTCGATGCTGCCGGACAGCGACACGGCGCCGGGCAGCCCGAACCCACCGGCGAGCTCGGTGGGAGTCAGCCCCTTGGGCAGCTCCAGCAGGGCGAGGGGGTTCCCGTGGGTCTCGGCAACGATCTGGCGCCGGATCCGCGAATCCACCGGCCCGCTGAGGACCGTCTCCAGCAGCGTTTCCGCCTCGGCCGGTGGCAGGCCCGCCACGGAGCGCTCAGGCAGACCAACGAGGTCATCGCTCACCACGCGGGTGGCGACGAGCAATCCGATGGACTCCGTACCGAGCCGCCGAGCGACGAAGGCGAGCGCCTGCGCGGACGCTGTGTCGAGCCATTGGTGATCGTCGACGATGCAGATCAGTGGCTGTGTTTCGGCCGCCGCGGAGAGGAGGCTCAACGCGGCAAGGCCGACCTGGAACCTGTCCGGGCTCGGCCCCTCGCAGAGGCCGAAGGCGGTTCGCAGCGCCCCGCGCTGAGGTCCAGGCACCTGATCGAGCCGGTCGAGCAGGGGAACGCACAACTGGTGGAGCCCGGCGAACGGCAAGTCGATCTCCGATTGCACCCCGTTGCTGCGCACTACCCGGCAACCCAGAGCCTGCACCGCCACGTAGTCCAGCAGCGCCGTCTTCCCCATGCCCGGCTCGCCGTGCACGACCAGGGCACGGCTCTCGCCGGAGCGGACATCGCGGATGAGCTGATCGACTACGGCGCACTCGGTCCGCCTGCCGATCAGCTCCGCCGCCCGTCGCCATTGGGGCAGTCCTTGGGGCAGTTCCACGCCGCTACGATAACTACTCGTCAGCAAGCTGTGGAATACCTGATTGAGCCCGTAAGGATGTGATAATGGCACCCTGCTAAGAGCGGCCCGTCCACTGGCCGCAAGCCCCGGGATGCCAGGTGAACAACGTGAAACCAATTCCGGCCGTTGACCGATTAGTCAGGTCATTCGATTTGTTTGTTCGTCGCACTTGAACTCCGTCCAGCTCAGCGCGGCGAACCGCACACCAACCGATCTCGCGGTCGACATCAGGGCGCCACGGCCTCGGCGCGCTCCCAGCCGCGAGGCCGGGCTGTCGTCCTCCCGTTGTCGGCAATGGAGGACACGCGCCACTCACCCGACTGCTTGAGCAAGCTCAGGATGTTCGTTCCCCAATGGTGAACCGCGCCATCAACCAAGAAGTCGTAGTGCGCCCACACCATCGCGATGTCGTCGTCGACTCGGACGAGCGGGTCGTGGAATCGCTCGTCAAGTTCGGCAGTACCGCCCGGCAGGAGATCGGGGAAGTCCGCGAACGGTACCAGCTGAACCTCATGGTCGCGCGAACGCACAGAAACGCCGCCGGGAACCAACAATGCCCGCATTCCTTCCTTGTCGCGACGCGCAACGGTGTCAAGCAGGCGCGCGACAGCGTCGAGCACCTCCAGCTCGTCCTTTGAAACCCGAGAGCGGAAGCCGCCCCGCCCGTCTCCCATGTCGATCCTTCCAGGATTCAGCTCGTGGAGCACGCCGAACTGCTCCGCCACGGCCAACGGGGCTTGGTTGCTCAGCATGACGCCACCGCCCCCCACGGAGATACGAGATTTGTGTCGGCGATCTGGGCGATCAAAACTGCCGGCGCCGGAGTTGCACTGGCCGCCGAAGCGTGATGCTCCGCGACCCGGAAGCGGTGGTAGCCGCCGAGCAGATCAAACCTTTTTGCGAGCTCGACAGTCACGCGGAGGGCCCCGGACCGATCCCGTTCAATGGTGGAAATGTCGAGCACGGACAACGGAACTGACAACACAAGGTCAATTATAACAGAACCCACAGTGCCCCGTGGCACGACTTTTGTTGCTCGTAACAGCAGCGAAGGACCACAGGTTCCGGTTATCCACCCTCGACCAGGTAGCACACCAGGGGAACCACAGATGCGAGGCAAGCAACACTGTGATTGGCTCGAAGCTGCCAAGGAGCACATTTCCAGGAGATTCTTCATGACTGTGGCACAAATCGTCTACATCAGCCCTCAAGACGGCAAGATGGCCGAGGTGGAGCCTTACCTGCGCCGTCTCGTCGAGGCCGCCGGCCGGGAAGACGGCACCTTGATCTACCTGCTGAACGAGAAAGATGGCGAATTCGTGCTGTACGAGATGTACGCGAGTGAAGACGCCATGAACCTTCACAACGAGAACGAAGCACTGCACGAGCTGGGCAGCCGCGCCGGCGAGCTCCTCACCGCCCCGCCCACGATCGAGCGGGTCTCCTACCTCGCCGGGACGGGCCAAGCCGGCTGAGTCTGCACCGCTGGTCACCGCCGTGAGCGGTCTGGTCAGTGGACCGCTCACCGAGCGCACTGGGCCGAAGAGCCATCGGCAGCTGATCCGTTCGCGACCGTCGCCGCGCATCGAGTGGTTTCCCCGCCTCGGCCCCCGAGCCTGTGGGGAAACCACTCTTCCGCGGAGAGCACAGCTTCGGCCCTTGTCTTTTCTTCTCCTTGCATCGAGCACGTCGCAGCGACGCCGCGGGGAATCCCCTGTGGCGACGCCGTGAACCGAGTACCTCTCACCCGGCCTGATAATGTGGTTCCTCTGCGTGGACCCACGATGATCCGTGCGCTGCCACCGCTTCGCATCGGGGCAAACCCCGGCAAGCTCCCCAGCCGATCACCGAGACCGTCCTTGCTCTGGCCACGAGCGATCTTCACCGACATGCGCATCCGCCCGCGCAACAGCCCGGGATGGCGAACATCGCTACCCATCGGGGGATGCGCCCGTTCGCCCGCTGCCGTCATCGTGGGCTGACCGCAGCGGGCGCGCCGAACGGAGCAAACATGGCATCGGTCCACCACCGCAACGCGAGCGTGGACGGGCAACGGCTGTTCTACCGGGAAGCCGGTCCGAAGGACGCGCCCACGGTCGTTCTCCTCCACGGCTTTCCCACGAGTTCGTGCACGTTCCAGAACCTGATCCCGCTGCTGGCCGACCGTTACCACGTCATCGCCCCCGATCACCTGGGGTTCGGCTTCTCGGATGCCCCACCGGTCGACGAGTTCGAGTACACCTTCGACGCACTCGCGAACCTGACCGCCGGCCTGCTCGGCCAGCTCAAAGCCGAACGGTTCGCCCTTTACGTGCAGGACTACGGGGCTCAGGTCGGCTGGCGGCTCGCGCTGGGAAACCCCGGCGCGGTCACCGCGATCGTGTCGCAGAACGGCAGTGGCTACGAGGTCGGTTTCGCCGACGAGTTCTGGAAGCCGGTGCGGGCGTACTGGGCTGAGAGGACACCTCGGACCGAAGCCGCCCTGCGCCAGGCATTGACGCTGGACGCCGTTCGGTGGCAGTACATCCACGGCGTACCGGATCCCAGCCTGATCGGCCCCGACAAGTGGTACCTGGACTTCGCCATGCTGTCCAGACCGGGTAACGACCTCGTGCAACTGCGGCTCATGGCCGACTACGCGCGAAATCTCATCCTGTATCCGCGCCTGCACTCCTACCTGCGCGAGAGCAAGGTTCCGCTCCTGGTCATCTGGGGCCGCAACGACGAGATCTTCCGGCTCGAGAGCGCGCTGGCCTTCACCGCCGACGCCCCGCACGCCGAGGTGTACCTGCTCGACGGCGGACACTTCCTCCTGGAAAGTCA
The DNA here is from genome assembly GCF_044452505.1 of Amycolatopsis sp. NPDC051903. Lineage (NCBI taxonomy): Bacteria > Bacillati > Actinomycetota > Actinomycetes > Pseudonocardiales > Pseudonocardiaceae > Amycolatopsis > Amycolatopsis sp. NPDC051903. The sequence goes on from NZ_JBITBT010000012.1 coordinate 13,090, forward strand.
CCTCGATACCGCCGCCGGCGCGACCCGCCACTTTCTCGACCGCGCGCTGCTGCCGGCTCCCGTGAGGAGAACTCCCGTTGCACCTTGACGCAGAGACAGAGCTGTCGGTGGCCGGCCCCTCAGCTCACCCCTCGGGCACGGGCACCCGGCGCCGCGCCGGTCGATGACGACTCCGAAAGAGGACGACACAACCCCCGTGATCACACCCGCAATGGGCCCGATCCCACCCCTCTACGTGCCTTGGGCGTCGGAGGGAGCGCGGAAGAAAGCTCGGCCCTGGTCTGCCGTGGCCCGTGCCGTTCATCAGCTCGGCCGCATCTTCCACCGGAGCGGACAATGACAATCTTTCCTACATCCCCTGCGATCCCCGGAAGACGCGCAGATCGAAGCGACGACCGCCACCGCCTTCACCGGTCATTTCGACGCTGTCCAGCCAATGCTGGCCCCGTTGGCGACATGACGGCCGAAAGGCACCAGCAGTGTTGTCGCACCACAGGGCGATCGCACCTGCCCTGGTGAACGTCCGCATCGGCGAACACCCCCAAACTGCAGTCCCTTGTCGACAGTGGTGATGAATCCACTGCAGTTACCGATCGCCGGGAGTCCCGGGCGGACTACCGTCGGGTGGCCGTCGCCACCTCCGGATGTCCTTCACGCTAATCCAGTTCGGATTATCGGACCACGCACTGTGCACCTCGGCGAGAATGATCGAAGAGGCGACAATCCAGTGGCTGTTCGGTCAGTCGGCCACGTACCGCACCATTCTGGCTGCGGGCCTAAGCCGCACTGAAGTAGCTTTCTCATAGACCCTTTTCGACCCTGCGCGAGGCATCACGGAGCTCTCATGGATTTCGACCACATCTTGGCCACCACACCTGCCGTTCGGCGCAAGCTCGACCTCACCCGCCCGGTGGAAACGGAAGTGCTCGCCGAGTGCCTCGAACTCGCGCTGCACGCCCCCTCACCGGCCAACCAGCAGTCGTGGCGGTGGATCGTCGTTCGCGACCAGCAAGTCAAGAACCGGCTCGGAAAGCTCTTCCGCGAGATCGGTCTTCCCTATCTGGAGCAGTATCGGCCCCTGGCTGAGGCCGACCCCACCTTCGCACGATCGTTCGCGTCGGGACGTCACCTGATCGACGTGATCGATCAGGTTCCGGTATTCGTGGTGCCCTGCGTCGAAGGTCGTCCCACCGGGAACAACGCCTCCGACGCGGTGCTCTACGGTGGCATCTTCCCCGCGGTGTGGAGCTTCTTGCTGGCCCTCCGGTCACGCGGTCTCGGCGCACCCATCACGTCCTACCACCTCCAAGCGGAGGCCGAAGCGGCAGAGATCCTCGGAGTACCGGAAGGGTACAGCCAGGCTTGCCTGCTCCCGGTGGCCTACACGACCACCCGTGATTTCAAGCCCACACCGCGCCGGCCGGTGTCCGAAGTGGCGTCCCTCGATCACTGGGACAACCCGCTTTTGTGAGCGGCTGTCGCGGCTCGTCATGACGACGAGTTCAGGGGGCCGAGTGGAAGCCTCCGCCTCCTGAACTCGCGGTACCGGGTTCCGTGGGATACCCGCAATCGGGGGTGTGCCGCAACCGGCCCACCAACGTGGTGAGAAGATGCCGCAGGGTCTTCAATTCCTCTTCCCGCAGCCCCATGGCATCGCCGACGACTTGAGGCACCCGCGCTGCCCGGGCACGAAGTGCAGCGCCATCGTCGGTGAGCGCGATCGAAACTGACCGCTGGTCATCTGATCGCCGTACCCGGCGGACCAGACCGTTTGCCGCCAGGCGCTTCAGCAAGGGCGACAGCGTGCCGGTTTCCAGGTGCAGGGCAACGCACAGGTCCTTGACGGAACTGTCGCCGTACTCCCAGAGTGCCAGGAGCACGAGATACTGGGGATAGGTCACGCCCAATTGGTCCAGCAGCGGCCGGTACAGCGAGGTCACCGAACGGCTGGCCGTGTACAGGACGAAGCTCAACTGGTCATCGAGCACGCAAGATCTGCGCGCGGCGTCCATCCGAACCTCCGATACTTTCCGTGTGCGAAGTCGCCGAATCGGCACCCGGACTGTCGCGGTACACCGTGGGAGTCCGGGCGCCGACCGGCTCAGAGGTCGAGTTCCCAGTCTTTGATGTCGGCCAGCGGCCTGAACGTGTCCGGGTGGGGCTCGCCGGAAATCTCCAGTCCCGAACGAACGCGCTGGGGCCAGTCGCGCTGCGCGAGCGCTCCCGCGCCGATCGCCACAACGTCGGCGGTCCCGGACTCCAGGATGAACAGGGCGTCCTTCGGGTCGTGCAGGTGCCCGTTGACGATCACCGGCAGCCCGCTGAACTTCTTCGCCAGCCCGGCAAGAGTTGCACCTCCAGACGCGAACGCCGGCTGCAACGCCCGGTACTCAGTGGTGTGGAGGAAATGCACGCCAGTGCGAGCGAGGGCGCTGAAGATGATTTCGGCGTCCTCCTCGCCTCCGGCCCAGCGGTGTTCGTAGTCGCTCACCTTCGACTGGGAGATGCGGATGCCGACCGCGATCTCCGAGCCAACCGCCTGGAGCACTTCGTCAACGACCTCGACCGCCAAACGGAGCCGGTTTTCGACGCTGCCGCCGTATTCGTCGTCTCGCCGGTTGAGGTAGTCAGTGAGGAACTGGTCGATCAGGTAGCCGTTCGCACCGTGCACCTCGACTCCGTCGAACCCGGCCGCCTGGGCTCGGCGAGCGGCGTCCGCGAAACCTCGGCGGATGGTCACGATCTCGCGCGCGTCCAAAGCCCTCGGGGTGGGGTAGGGTCCGTGCCCCCGGTAGAACGCAAGCTGCTCACCCTTGGGGGCAACGGCTGACGGCCCCACCGTCTCGCGGCGATGGCGGTTGCCCTGAGACTGCGCGCCGGCGTGCATGAGCTGAGCGAACATGGCACTGCCCTCCGCGTGCACTGCGCCGACCACCGGGCGCCAGGCATCGGCCTGCGCCGACGTCGCCAGACCTGGCTGGTGCAGGTACCCCTGGCTGTACTCCGCGTCCGGGTAGACGCCCTCGGTGATGATCAGCCCGAACCCGCCACGCGCGAATCCCCTGTAGTACCGCGCATTCCGGTGCGTGACCAGGCCGGTTTCCGTCGCGCTGATGCGAGTCATCGGGGACAGCGCCGCGCGGTTGCGGAGGCCCACACCTCCGATGCTGTACGGAGTGAACAGAAGCTCGTCGGTCGTGCGACGCCGTCCGGCGAGGTCGCTCATGGCTGTCTCCAGGGGTCGGGAGGTACACGGCGGCAACGGATCGCCGTCGCGTGGATGCGGGCGCGAACGAATTCGGCCGACCGCGGTGGTGAGCCCGACGGCTCACCACCGCAAGCAGCCCTACTTGTACGGGTAGTGACGGGAGTGGTCACCCGCCTCCCAGGCCGCGACCAGGTCCGGAGTCGTCGGGTCCCAGTCCAGGCGGATCTCGCGAGTGACGTCACGCAGATCGCGGCGCAGATCTTCGATCGACGGGCGGCCCCAATACCAATAGCCGTTGTACACGCTGTGAACCACCAGACCCGGCTTCAGCACCAACGTGTACGGGACCATCGGGTTGTGCGTGGGGTCCGTGTACTCCTGGATCTCGAGATCCTGCTGCACCTTGCGTCCCACATCGGACAAGAAGGTCCACTGCGCGCCCACGGCGTCGCGAAACTCGTTCAGCTCGAACTGGTTGTCCGTGGCGATGGTGACGACCTGCGTGTACGAGACCCTGATCTCCGGGTGATGAGCCGCCAGCTGCAGGTGCTGCTGGTGGTCCTTCGGGCAGAAGTGCCCGCGCGAGAGAACGAGGATCAGGGGATCGCCACCCTGGAGTTCACTCAGTTTCCGGCGAGTCCTCGTGTGATCGGTCAGCTCGTAGTCCGGGAAGATTCCACCCGGCACGATGTCGGCACGCATCTTCTTCTCCTTGTGTCGCGGACGGCGTAACAGCACCACAGGAACTTCTCCGCGGCGTCACCGTGGACCGAGCGGACCTCGCCCGGCCCACGAAGGTGGCACCCCGTCAGACTTCCGTCGACTGACCCGGCTCGAGAATGACGGTCTTGGCCCGGGTCGCCGCGGCCACCGCCTCGGAGAACGCGACAGCATCCGCGGCGATCGTCGGGAATGTGTTGTAATGCCCCGGAATCACGACCTTCGGCCGCAGCTTCGCCACCGCCTTGACCGCGTCCGCCGCGTCCATCGTGTACTGACCACCGATCGGCAAGATCGCCACGTCGAGGCCCTCGTCGCCGATCAGCTCCATGTCCTGGAACAACGCGGTGTCACCGGCCACATAGATCGTCCGCCCACCCAGGCGAACCACGAAACCCGAAGGCACACTGGCCGCAACGAACGCGCCGTTGTCGTCAACGGTGGAACTGTGTACCGCCGGCACGAACTTCACGGTCGCAGCGCCGGCCGTCACCGTGCCGCCGATGTTGCCCGGCGTCACGTTCACGCCCTTCGCTCCCAAGAACAGGCCCAGCTCATATGCGGCGACAATCGGAGCATCAGTCCGCTTGCTGATATCGAAAGCGTCGCCCAGGTGGTCGCTGTGCCCGTGCGTCACCAGGATCGCCGTCGGATTGAGCTCGTCAGCCGCGATCGCCGCCGTCGGATTCCCGGTGAGGAACGGGTCGACCAGCAACACCGTGTCCTCGTGCGCGATCGTGAAAACCGCGTGGCCGTACCAGGTAACAGTCGTCATACTGATGCGCTTCCTTCTCGATGAATACAGCAGCGAACAGACAGGACGGTTCAGGGCACGCGAGGCGCCGGGACGCGCCTGTACTCGAACGCTCGGTCAAGGTCCGACTGCGATAGTGGGTACGACTGCCGCCGCTTCGCATCGGGGCCGCCCCTAGCCAACTCCCCAGCGGATCATCATCGGGGTGTTTTCCCTGCTCGAAGTGATGCCGATTGCGACAGGCGCGGGGTAATCAGCGGTTCGGCGGTACGACGGCAAGCGAACCCGCGCCGAGGTGAGCGCAAGACTCGCTACCCGCCGGGGGATGCCCCGGTCCCGCGGCGGGCTCCAGCACACGACCGCCGTGAACACCGCCCGCGGATCCGTCCGCGCACGCCCACCACCCTGCGCACGCACTTGCCAGAAAGTCCAAAAGAGACACGCTCTCAGTCTTTCAGTGGAGTATTTCTGCGTTCCGACGCAGGAGACCGCAGCCATCACAGCACGTGACTCACGAATCTCCTGTCGGCTGAGCCTGCCGACGGCCGCGAACCCGGCATGGGTGCTGCCACCGCGCTCGTTCGAACGCCAAGCCGGCATCACGACGGGTGCCTACCGGGACACCTTCGGCACAAGCTCCACCCAGCCCGACTCGTCCGTGTGGGGTACCTCGCAGAACCCGGCACGCCGAAAACTTGAACGCTCAAGTCAGAGTCGATACGTTGACATGAACGTTCAACTGTCAACGGTGAGTTCAACCCGCGCGCCGCGTGGCAACGAGCGGGTTCCGCCCGAACCCCGGTTCACCCAGCCCGGCGGATCGACGGTCGGCAGCGCAGCTCAGCGACCGACCTCGAACCGTGCGGTCCCTGAATGGAACCAGCCCCGTGAGTGACCTGAAGATCGCCGTCATCCTCGGCAGCACCCGGCCCGGCCGCAACGGCAAGCAGGTGGCCGACTGGGTCTTCGAGAAGGCCAAGGGCCGCGCGGACGCCGACTACGAACTCGTCGACCTCGCCGAGTTCCCGCTGCCGCACCTGGACGTGGCGCGGGCGCCGCCGAGGGAGCCGTAGGACACGAAGGCCGCGGCTTTGTTGTTCCACTCGCCGTAGAGGTAGTCGATCGCGTTCTTCAGCACCGCCGAGGTCGAGTGGTTGTACTCGGGGGTCACGAAGATGAAGCCGTCGTAGGAGGCGATCTTCGCGGCCCACGCTTTGGTGTGCTCGCCGGCGTACTGGCCCAGGCTCGGCGGCATCGCCTATCGAGCACCTGCGCGCCATCTGCAGCGAGCTCCAGCTGGCGCACGTGCGCCAGCAGCTGTCGTTCTCCCTGTTCACCGACTTCGAGAACTTCTCCCAGTTCACCCCCGCCGCGCAGCACGACCACGCTGTTCGACCAGCGCGAGACCTGGACACGGGCACTCAACGCAGTGCGAGCCTGATCTCCACGCCAATCGACCAGGTGGCTCCAGAGCCGTGCTCGCAGTGTCCTGGAGCCACTACATCGTTTCCTCATCGGCAACCTCTGCCGCTGCACCGGATACGTGAACCTCGTCGCGGCGACGCGCGAAATCGCCTGCCGTCGGAGGAATGACAAGGCGATACCAGAGTCCTGATCCGTGAACCTACCGTTGTTGCTCGTTTATGACGAGTTCAGCCGCCGATACCTCCCGCGCCCTCTCGCTGCGCCTTCCGGCTGCACTCCTTCTTCCTCGCGGTGACGTCGGCACACTCGCTTGACGAGCGACTCCTCGTGGACTTGGATCCGCTCCATGTCAACGAAGACATCCGCACCCGGTAATCGAATCCTCACCAAGGTCGCCATCCGGATCATGCCGTTCCTGACCTTGTTGTACTTCGTCAACTACCTCGACCGCGTGAACATCGGGTTCGCCGGCCCGAACGGAATGAGCAAGGAGCTCGGGCTCTCCGCTACGGCGTTCGGGTTCGCGTCGGGCATCTTCTTCCTGGGGTACTTGATCCTCGAGGTCCCGAGCAATCTCGCGCTGCACCGCTTCGGCGCGCGGCGCTGGCTCGCCCGGATCATGATCACGTGGGGTGTGCTCGCGACCGCGCTGGCGTTCGTCCCCAATGCGACCACCCTGATCATCCTGCGGTTCCTGCTGGGTGTTGCCGAAGCCGGCTTCTTCCCCGGCATCATCCTGTACCTGACCTATTGGTTCCCCGCGGCGCAACGCGCGAAGGCCGTCGCGTTGTTCATGGCGGCGATTCCCGTTTCATCGGCCATCGGCTCGACCATCTCGAGCCTGCTCATCGCGCACGGGAACGGCGCCTTCGGCCTCACGGGCTGGCGGTTCATGTTCCTCGTGGAGGGCATCCCCTCGATCCTGCTCGCGTTCGTCACCTGGTTCTACCTCACCGACCGGCCGGAGAAGGCCAAGTGGCTCACCGAGGACGAGCGCACGTGGCTCTCCGACCAGCTCGCCGCGGAGCGCCGCGTCACCGAGACCGAGCACCACTGGCCCCTCAAGAAGGCGCTCACCCACCCTCGGATCCTCGCGCTCGCTTTCGTGTACTTCGGGATCGCCTACGGGTTGTACGCGCTGGGCTTCTTCCTGCCGACCATCATCTCCGGCTTCGGCGCCGAGTTCGGCACCAAGCTGTCGGTGACCCAATCCGGCCTCGTCACCGCGATTCCGTACGTCATCGCGGCCGTCGTCATGGTGTTCTGGGCCCGGCACGGCGACCGCACCGGCGAGCGGAAGTGGCACGTCGCGCTCCCGATGATCATCGGCGGCATCGCGATCCCCATCGCGTTGTACCTCGGCAACCCCTACGCCGCGATGGCGGCGGTGACCATCTGCGCCGTCGGCGTGTGCTGCGCGCTGCCGACGTTCTGGGCGCTGCCGTCGAACTTCCTGGCGGGCACGGCGGCCGCGGGCGGGATCGCACTGATCAACTCACTGGGCAACATCAGCGGGTTCGCCGCGCCCTACGTCACCGGTTGGCTACGCGATCTCACCGGCAGCCAACGCACCGGACTGTGGGTCGTCGGCGCCTGCATGGTCGCCGGAGCTCTGGTCGCCGTCGCACTTGGTGCGAAGCCGCGGACTGTCTCCCCCACCACAACGAGCAAGGCCCGCCGCTAGCTCCTGAGGATCAATGGCGCCGAGCGGGCGAATTCGGACTTGCCGAATTCGCCCGCTCGCCAGAGATCCTTTCCTTCGGGGCGAGGATGTCTGTGTCTCGCAAGTGCCGTTCACAGAACCGAACCACGATGTGAGATCGCTGATCTTCTTGGCGTTGAAGGACAACCCTGAGAACGCGCCTTCGGCGGCGACACCCCATACAACACCGCACGTCGCGACGCCACCGATGCTCGGGCCGGCGGCTGCGAGACATGAGTTGGCGGTAGCGGCCGCCGAGCCTGGCCGGGCCACACAGAGAAGCGGCCATCCGGCCATCCCTGGCACTCGAGAACCAGACCCGGCGTCAACCTCAGCTTCGTTTCCGTGCGGCCGCGACCTTTTTTCGCGTGCGGCGCTGGCGCGGGCCCTGCTCGTTCGCCACCTGTTGAGACTCCTCGTACGCGGTAACGATCTCGGACGCGAGCCGGCCACGGTCGGATACTGCGTAACCATTCTCGAGAGCCCACGCGCGAATTGCCCTCGAGCGTTCACGATCAGCCGTCGTCGCGGCCGCCGGCCGCTCGGCCACGGTGCGAGTCTTCCTGCCACCCACTCGCCGTCCCGCAGCGATATAGCCGGCGAGCTCCTCGCGCAACGCAGCAGCGTTGCCGTCCGAGAGGTCAATCTCATAGGCGACCCCGTCCATACCGAACTGGACCGTCTGGCTCGCCAAGCTGCCGTCGATGTCGTCGAGCATCTCGATCAAGACTTTCTGCGCCATACCTCACCTCTCAAAGGTCTGGTCATCATTACAGCCCCCAACACGACCAAACAATAGCATTGTCCAAAATGGGCGACACCCATCATTAAGTGCGTCAGTCAGTAAGCAACAGCAACTCGCCAAACGTAAAGTGGACACGCGACTTTGAGCGACGCCGACTTCGGCCACCCAGCCGATCGCACTGCCAGCGACTGCGACCCACCAGATCTAGTCCGACACGAAGCGCGCACACCCGCCCGGCGATCCACCAGCCAGCGGCGCCACGGCCCGCACATCGCCCGCTCGCACCTGGCGACCGCGGATGCGGCACCCGGACACCCACCGGCCTCGGAAGCCCGCCCGCCCAGCGGGCAGCTCACCCGCCACCCGATCCACGGGCCAGGACAAGCGGCAACTGTGAGTTATCAATTCGTTACCTTCAGGTTCGGCACCTGAGCAGACGGGACGACAACGAACCAGCAGTGGTCCGCTAAATCGCGCCTACTCAGGGGTAACGAAAAAGCCCAGGTCGCTGACCTGGGCTTGCGCTCCCCCGCTTGGACTCGAACCAAGAACCCTCCGGTTAACAGCCGAATGCTCTGCCAGTTGAGCTACAGGGGATCGTATTTCGTTGTGGTGGCCGGATCGCTCCGGCCGATGGAAAGAACTTTAGCGCATGCCTCCCACCACCCGAACAGGGGGCCCCGGTGTAGGGATCACGCCCCGGGGGCACCGGATTGCTGGACAATGGAGAGTCGGGAGTCCGACGAACGAGAGGCGTGGCGCAGATGAAGAAGTTCCTGCTGGGCGTAGGTCTGGGGTACGTGCTGGGGACCAAGGCCGGCCGGGGACGGTACGAGCAGATCGTGCGCACCTACCGCAAGGTGATCGACCACCCGATGGTCCAGGGCGCGGCCGGGGTGGCGCGGGCGAAGGTCGGCGAGAAGTTCGAGCGGGGCCGCGGCTGAGGCGGCCCCACCGGCGACGAGGGCGTGAGCGTGCCCGGAAGCGGTGAGCACGCTCGGCCCGTCGTGCGCGGACGCCCAGCGGACGAGCCAGGCCCCGCGTGGATCAGGCTTCCGGGATCCGGGCGACGAAGAAGATCCGCCGGAACTCGAACCACGTGGTGCCGTCGGGGCGAGGTGGGTAGGCGTCGTCGAGGAGGGGGGCGAGTTCGTCGCGGAAGCGGGCCCAGTCGGGGTCCGGGAGGGCGGCGCGGACGGGGCGCAGGGCGGTGCCGGTGATCCACTCCAGCACGGCGCGGTCGCCGGCCAGGCGCTGCATGTAGGTGGTCTCCCAGGCGTCCACGAGGCAGCCCGCGTCGGCCAGCAGGGACGCGTATTCCAGCGGCGACGAGACCGCCTCGTTCTCGCGCAGGACGAGGGAGCCGAGGCGCGACGACCAGGCCGGTGAGCCCGCCAGTTCACGCGTGATGCGGTGGGACGGGGCGCCGAAGTTGCCCGGGACCTGCACGGCCAGCACGGCGCCCGGCGGCAGCTGCGAGACCCACCGGCGCAGGAGCTCGTCGTGGCCGGGCACCCACTGGAGGACGGCGTTGGAGACGACGACGTCGGTGTCGGGCTGCGGGGACCACGACCGCACGTCCTCGAGGCGGGCGTCCACGCCGCGTTCGCGGGCGGCGGCGACCATCTCCGGCGAGCTGTCCAGTGCCTCCAGCGCGGCGCCGGGCCAGCGGCGGCCCAGGTCGAGGGTCAGGTTGCCCGGCCCGCAGCCCAGGTCGACGACGCGGCGCGGCGCGTCAGCCGGAATTCGCGCGATGAGGTCGTAGAACGGGCGGGCCCGCAGGTCCGCGTAGTCGAGGTACTTGGCCGGATCCCACATGCGTGAACCTCCCGGGTAGATAAACCGTACGCCCGTACTGAGTACGAGCGTACTGCTCACTCCCCCGGGTTGGCCAGCTTCGCGGCGACTTCGCCCGCGATCGCCTCCACGAGCGCCAGGTCGGTGCCCGGATCGGGGCGCACCTGGATCACCACGCCGTCGCGGCCGGGGAGCTTGCGCTGCACGAACCACGCGCCGCCGGTGCCGAGTTCCTGGCGGTGGCGCGAGCGCACGGACCCGTCGACGCGCAGGCGCACCTGGTGCGGCACCTTGCCCGGCGCCGGCAGCCGGTACCGCACCGGCGCGCGGTCGACGAGCACCACGACGTCGCCGTAGTTCCCCGTCTCCTCGGATTCCGTGAGCACGAACTCGCCCTCGCCCCAGGTCGCCTTGCCCACGAGGTGCCACCCGACGCGCCGGGCGCCGCCGCCGTCCCCGGGGATCCACAGGCCGAGGCTGGTCACCACCAGGTGGCCACCACCCTCGACGGCCGCGACCGCGACCACGTTCTCACCGCGCTCGAGCTCACCGGGGAACCCCGCCGGAAGCCCGCTGCCGAACAGGCGGCTCAGCACACCCATGTCAGTCCCACCCGGACGCGGCCTGCTCGCGCAGCGCCTTGCGGTACTGCTCCAGCGCGACGAGGTCACCGAACAGCGCGCGGTAGTCGTCGGGCGCCTCGACCGGCGAAAGCCGTTGCAGCTTCGACTTGATCTCGCCGATCTGCCGGCCCACGAGGTTCTCCTGCACACCCGCGAGCACCCCGGAGATGTAGCGGGAATCGACTTCACCCTTGGCGCGCAACGGTTCCACGGCCAGCTCGCTCAGCACGCGCCGCACCGTCCCTTGCGGACAGTGCTGGGCCGCCGCGTCCAGCAGCGCCGGCCCGGTGAGCCCGGACGCGGCCCCGCCGGCCTTGAGCACGGCCAGGTGCACGGCGACGTACGCGGGGTGCGTGAACGCCTCTTCCGGCAGCGAGTCGTACTCCGGCCCGGCGATCGCGGGCTGCTGCAGCGCGGCCTTGAGCGCCTCGCGCTGCCCGATGAACCGCGGGTCGTTCGGCGCGGGCCGCGGCAGGTCCTGGTCGGGCGCGGCCGGAGCGGCGGCCTGCTGCTGCCGCGCGGACGGGCGCAGCTGCTGCTGAGCGGGCTGCCCGCCGCGCTTGGCCGCGGCCCCGGCGGCGCCGCGCACGCGGTTGACCACCTGCGCCACGTCCTGCCAGCCGACCCACCACGCGAGCTTCGAGGCGTAGCCGTCGCGGCTCGCGCGGTCCTTGATGGCCGCGACCATCGGCACGGTCTTCTGCAGCGCGGCCACCTGGCCGTCGACCGAATCGAGGTCGAACTGCTTCAGCGTGCTCTTGATCACGAACTCGAACAGCGGCGTCCGGCGCGCCACGAGGTCCTTCACGGCGGCGTCGCCCTTGGCGATCCGCAGGTCGCACGGGTCCATGCCGTCGGGCGCGACCGCGATGTAGGTCTGCCCGGCGAAGGTCTGGTCGCCTTCGAACGCCTTCAGCGCCGCCTTCTGGCCCGCCTCGTCGCCGTCGAAGGTGAAGATCACCTCGCCGCGGAAGGCGTCGTCGTCCATCATCAGCCGGCGCAGCACCTTCATGTGGTCCTCGCCGAAGGCCGTGCCCGACGAAGCGACGGCCGTGGGCACGCCGGCGGCGTGCATCGCCATCACGTCCGTGTAGCCCTCGACCACCACCACCTGGTGCCGCTTCGCGATCTCGCGCTTGGCCTGGTCGAGCCCGAACATGACCTGCGACTTCTTGTAGATCTGCGTCTCGGCCGTGTTGAGGTACTTCGCCTCGATGCGGTCGTCGTCGTAGAGCCGCCGCGCGCCGAAGCCCACCACGTCGTTGCCGACGTCGCGGATCGGCCAGACCAGGCGCCGGTGGAAGCGGTCCATCGGGCCGCGCTGGCCCTCCTTGGACAGCCCCGACGCGATCAGCTCCTTGACCTCGAACCCGCGGTTGAGCAGGTGCTTCGTGAGCTTGTCCCAGCCGCCCGGGGCGTAGCCGCAGCCGAACTGCTTGGCCGCCGCCGCGTCGAACCCGCGCTGGGACAGGAAGTCGCGCGCCGGGCGCGCCTCGTCGGTCACCAGCTGCTCGATGTAGAACTCGCTCGCCGCGCGGTGCGCCTCGATGAGCCGCGCGCGCGTGCCGCGGTCGCGCTGCACGCTCCCGCCGCCGCCCTCGTAGTTCAGCCGGATGCCGACCCGGTCGGCCAGCCGCTCGACCGCCTCGACGAACGAGACCAAGTCGATCTTCTGGATGAACTTGATGACGTCGCCGCCCTCGCCACAGCCGAAGCAGTGGAACGTGCCGTGGGTGGGGCGCACGTTGAACGACGGGGTCTTCTCGTTGTGGAACGGGCACAGCCCCTTCAGGCTGCCGCCCCCGGCGCGCCGCAGCGCGACGTACTCCCCCACGACCTCGTCGATCCGGTTGCGCTCACGCACCTCCGCGATGTCGCTCTCCCGAATCCGTCCTGCCACGGAAACCACAATAGTTCTCCCTCCCCGGTGGCTTTGCGGCACACTCGGCCTCATGGGCACATCGACCGCTCTGGACGACTACGCGACCGAGTTCGCGGCGCACCGCGGCCACCTGATCGGGGTGGCCTACCGGCTCACGAGCACGCGGTCGGACGCGGAGGACGCCGTTCAGGAGGCGTGGCTGCGCCTGGCCGCGCTCGACGACGCCGGGCGCGCCGGCATCCGCGACCTGCGAGCGTGGCTGACGACGGTCGTCGGCCGGATCTGCCTCGACCGGCTGCGCTCGGCGCCCGCGCGCCGCGAGCAGTACGTGGGCCAGTGGCTGCCGGAGCCGATCGTGACGCCGTTCGGGGCGCCGGTGAGCGAGGACCCGCTCGAGACGGCGGTGCGCGACGACGGCATCCGGATGGCCGCGCTCGTGGTGCTCGACAAGCTCACGCCCGAGCAGCGTGTGGCGTTCGTGCTGCACGACGCGTTCTCGCTGCCGTTCGCCGAGATCGCCGGCATCCTCGGCGTTTCGGCCGACGCGGCCCGCCAGCACGCCTCCCGCGCTCGGCGCGCGGTCGACCACGCCGACCCGCCGCCGCGCGCCGAGCTGGCCGAGCAGCAGCAGCTGCTGGAGAAGTTCCTCACCGCGCTGCTGGCCGGCGACGTGCACGCGATGACCGAGGTGCTGCACCCGGACGTCGTCCTCATCGGCGACTCCGACGGCAAGGGCCGCACGACGCGCCAGATCATGGTCGGCGCCGACAAGCTCATGCGCTTCTTCCTGGGCCTGATCCAGAAGTACGAGCCGGGCGTGATGACGCGGGGCGCGCCGGTGTTCGTCAACGGCGACCTCGGCGTGTGGCTGCCGCCGATGCCCGGCCGCGACGGGTTCCTGGCCGTCGACGAGCACGTGCAGTCGATGAGCGTGCGCGACGGCCGCATCGTGGCCATCTACGACATCGTGAACCCCGACAAGCTCACGCGCATCACGCGCCCCGCCTGAGCGGTCACGGCATGGGTACGCGGCACGCGTCGCCCGACGTGAAGCCCTGGTCGACGATGCCCAGTGCGCTGTTCACGCGGGCGCGGGAGTTCTCGAGGCCGATCTGGTAGGTCAGCTCGACCACGCCGGCGCGCCCGAACTCGGCCTCGAGCTCGGCGACCTGCTCGTCGGTGACGGTCACCCGCTCGCCGGTCATCGCGTCGGCGTAGGCCAGCGCGAGCCGCTCGGGGCGGGTGAACGCCGGTGAGGTGGCGTAGTCGTCGATGTGGCGCAGCCGCTCGACGTCGAGCCCTTCGTGCAGCTGCAGCATCGTGCCGAAGTCCACGCACCACGAGCAGCCGATGCGCGTGGCCACGCGGTAGACCGCGAGTTCGCGCACGGTCGCGGGCAGTTTCGTCGACGCCCGCTGCGCCAGCGTCTCGTGCACGACGGTCGCGCGCAGCAGCCCCGGGTGGTGCGCCACGACGGCCATCGGCTCGGGCACGGCCCCGTAGCGCCGCCCGGCCATCCGGTAGAAGAGCTTCAGCAGCGGGCCGGCCTCGGCGGTGCGTTTCGCGGGAATCCGGGTCATCGTCGTCTCCTCCTCGGGTCGGGTCCTTCGGAGGGGGACGAGACGGCCGTGCCCGATGTGACAGCCGGGCTAGCGGCGCGCCGTGACCGCCCGCACGTCCCAGATCCACACCCCGTCGACGAACTGCGCCGGCTTGCGCAGCAGCAGGTCGACGGTGGCGCGGTAGGCGTCGGCGTGGTCGCGCGGGATGAGCACCAGCACGCTGGCGTTCCAGTAGCGCAGGTCCTTGATCGTCTGGTCGCGATCGGCGTCGGTCACGGCCTGCACCTCGCCGGTGTCGCGGACGCGGTCCAGCATCGCCGACGTCGACACCTGGTACGAGCCGTACCGGCCGCGCTTGTCGTCCGGCCCGCTCGGGCCGACGAAGTAGCCCTCGGGCATCGCGTAGTCCAGGCCCGCGTCCATCTGCCAGTGCAGCGGTTCCGACTCGCCCGACCCGGGCAGCGGCACGGGTACGACAGTGCCGCCGGGCGCGACGTACGTGCGCCAGGTGCCGTCGGCGAAGAACGCGGGGGTGGGCGGGCGGTCCTTCACGAGCAGCTGGGTCGGGGCGATCGGCAGGAGCACCGCGATCACGGCGCCGAGCCACAGCAGCCGCAGCGGCAGGCGGTGCTTGCCCGGCTCCGGTTCGGGCAGCGCCTCAGCAGTCGCGAACACGCGGTCGCTCGCGATCGCGAGCAGCGCGCCGATCGCGGGCACGCACGCCATCGCGAGGCGCGACTCCAGCAGCGATTCGAACAGCGGCAGCTTCGCCAGCAGCTCCCAGGGACCGGGCACGCCGGAGTTCTGGTGCACCACCACGATCTCGACGCCCATCGACAGCCACGCCATGAGGAACATCGAGATGGCGATCGACCGCGCCACGACCTCGCGCCACAGCCAGACCGTGACCACGACCATGAGCACGATGAGCGGCCAGCCGAAGAACGCGTTCTCCTCGGTGCGGTTCATCGACACGTCGGCGGCCTCGGCGGGCTGGCCGGCGATCGACTGCGTGGCGAAGCGCGTGAACGCCGCGAGGTCGTTGCCGACCTGGCCGTGCTCCAGCCCGGAGTAACTCTGCGGGCCGAAGAACTGCCACCACAGGGGGTAGACCACGAGCACGCCCGCGATCACCACGGCGAGCCCGCCGCCGAGCAGCAGGGGCCGTACCATCGCCTTGATCTCCCGCGGGCGCGAAAGGACGTACGCGACGCCGAAGATCACGAAGCCCAGCGCGAAGATCAGCAGCGGCTCTTCGCCGAGGAAGATCTGGTACGCCGTCAGCACGCCGAGCCAGCTGCCGTTGCGCACGACCTTGCGGCCTTGCGCGAGGTGGATCACCTTGAGCGCCAGGAACGGCAGCACGAACCACGCGACGAAGTTCGGGTGCGCGTTGGCGTGCGAGATCATCGACGGCGCGAAGCCGGCCACCGCGCCGCCGATCGCGGCGGGCGCGCGACGCTGCACGAGGTGGCGCGAGAACACCCAGTACCAGGCGGCGGCGGTGCCGGCGAGGCTGCCGGTCAGGGCGATGGCCCACGTGACGGTGGGGCCGAACGCGAGCGTGATCGGCGTGAGCGGCACGCCGATGCCGAGCATGGCCGTGTTGGCCATCATGTTCACGCCGAGCGGGTAGTTCTGCAGGCCCGACGTGAGCGGGTTCTGCAGGTGCAGCACCGACTTCGCCGTGACGTCGAAGAACCACTCCCACAGGTTCTGGTCCGACGCGCTGTTCCACAGGTAGCCGGTGCCGAGGTCGGCCCACAGGCCGCCGAACAGCACGAACGCGAACGCCAGGTACGCCGCGATGATGCCCGCGTCGGCCCACGACGGGCGCATCCGCGGTTCGGCGACGGGCCCGGTCGGCTCCGGGACGGCGGGGATCAGCTCGGTTCTCGCTTCCGGTTGGAAGAGGCTCACTACGGGCGCACCACCCGCGCGAAGAAGTACACCGCGCCGGTGCGGGCGTGCCGGACGAGCAGCAGGAACGGCCGGTCGACCCGCACTTCGAGCGGCTCGGCCCGCGACATCGACAGGGTGCGCATCTGGATGGCGGTGGCGGCCGCGCCTTCGAGGCCCTGCTCGTCGAGGCGCAGCACGGCCTGGTGCACGACGCTGTCGACCCACAGCGGGCGCGTGGCGGTGAGCCCGGTGAGGTCGGCGTCCTGGGTGAACAGCTCGCGCACGCCGAGGCCGCGCAGGGCGGTGTCCAGATCGGTGCGCACGTCGAGCTCGATCTTGGGCAGGGTCAGCCTGAGCAGCCGGCGCTGGGGGCGGTCCAGCAACGTCGCCAGCGCGGCCGGATCCAGCGCGGCTTCGGCGGGTTCGAGGTCGCCGTCGGGCAGCAGGATCGTGGCCTCGACGCCGCCGTGGGCCGGGAGGCTGACTACCTGCCAGCCGTCGTGGCGCTGGTACCCGATGGTCGCTTCCAGGCGCATGGTCGGCACGCGCCGCGGCCCGCCGGGGCTGTGGAAGTCGGCGGGGGCGGTGGCGCCTTCGGGGAACGGGTGGCGCCACGCGGTTTTGAGGTAGAGCGCGTTGACGAGGCTGGCGCGGGTGTCGGCGTGCACGGCGCCGGGCTGCAGCAGCTCCGGGATGAGGCCGTGGGTCGTCCGGTCCACGTCGGTGTTGATCAGCTCGCGCGCCGCCTCGGGGTCCGTGGCGAACGGCGCGGTTTCGGCCTTGCCGCCGGGCCAGGTGACGAGCTGTTCGAGGAACGCGCCCTCGACCGTGACGGCGTCGGACGCCCACAGCGTGTTCGCGACGGCGAGCTGCGCTTCGTCATCCAGCGCGCCGGCTTCGCGCAGCACGGCGGCGTGCGCGTCGAGGTCCTGGCCGCCGGACGCCAGGAGCGCCCGCAGCTCGTCGGCGGTCCGCCCCCGCGCCGCCCGCGCGGCCAGCCCCAACGCGCTGGCGGCCGAGTACGGCGAAAAACACGCGTCGTCCCCGCCCCCCGCCGCGGCCCGGCACAGGGCGAGCGTGAAGTCCAAGTGGCTGTCCACGGCCATGTCGCGACCGTACCCGACCGGGTGGTTCCCCCGGCACGGAACCGATCACCCGGCACCGAGCTGCGACCTGCGGGACGGCTTCAGGGGTGCCGGCCGACGTGCCAGCGGTGCCATTCGTGGGCCTGGGCGTCGGTGAGGGACGCGACCTGGTCGACCACCACCCGCAGCCGCGCGGCGTCGTCGGGAGCGGCGTGCCAGGAGGGGACGAACAGCGGGTCCAGCGATTCCGGCGCGCGGCGGCCGAGTGCGGCCACCAGCTGGGCGATGAGCTCCCGCTGGCCGTCCTGCATCGCGAGGCGGCGGCGGTCGCTCATGACGTAGCGCAGGGCCAGGGCCTTGAGCAGCGCGACCTCGGCCGCGACCTGGTCGGGCACGGCCAGCCGGGCGCCGTAGCGGGTCAGGGGCCCCTCGCCGTAGACGCTGCGGGTGCCGGTGACCGCGGCGGACGCGAAGCGGCCCACGAGCTCGCTCGTCAGGCGCTTCAACGCCACCTGGGCGCCCAGGGAGCCGTCGGGTGCCGTGCGCACCAGCGAAGCCACCACGGGCAGGTCGAGCAGCTCCTTCGCCGCGCCCTCCAAAGTGGACGCCGAGAGCGTGGAGAAGTGCCGCGCCGCGGCTTCGGCGACCGCGGCGCGCTCCTCCGGATCGGCCAGCACGCTGAGCGAGATGCGCCCCGCCAGCACCCCGTCCTCGACGTCGTGCACCGAGTACGCGACGTCGTCGGACCAGTCCATGATCTGGGCCTCGAGGCACCGCCGCTCGCCGGGCGCGCCCTCGCGCGCCCACTCGAACACCGGCACGTCGTCGGTGTACACGCCGTACTTCGGCTGCCCGGGACGGCGCTGCCACGGGTACTTCGTGGTCGCGTCGAGGCACGCGCGCGTGAGGTTCAGGCCCGCCGCTTCGCCGGAGTCGTCGACGGCCTTCGGTTCGAGCCGGGTCAGGATGCGCAGCGTCTGCGCGTTGCCCTCGAACCCGCCGCACGCCTGGGCGACCTCGTCGAGCGCCTGCTCGCCGTTGTGCCCGAACGGCGGGTGCCCGATGTCGTGCGCGAGCCCCGCGGTGTCGGCGAGGTCCGGGTCCGCCCCCAGCTCCTCGGCGATGCCGCGGCCGATCTGAGCGACCTCCAGGGAGTGCGTGAGCCGCGTGCGTGGCACACCACTGACCTCGGCGCCCTCTCCGGGACCGACCACCTGCGTCTTGCCGGCGAGCCGCCGCAGCGCCGCCGAGTGCAGCACGCGGGCGCGATCGCGCGCGAAGTCGCTGCGCCCGTCCGGCCGCGCGCCCGACAGGGCCGCGCCCTTGGGTGCCTCGGCCAGCACCCGGGCGCGGTCGTGCTCGGTGTACCCGTCGCTCACCCGGTCAGCTTAAGCGCGGCCACCGACAAATCAGCCCAGCACGGTGTCGAACAGCTCGTCGGCCGGCGACTTCGTGAGCTCGTAGAACAGCAGCGCCCCGGTCTCGCGCACGATGTAGCGCACCTGCGTGCTGCGCTCCTGCACGATCGGCCCGCTGTGCGTCGGCGCGACCCACGCGTCGAGCCCGAGGTCCTCGGACATCGTCCGCGCGCGGTAGGAGTGCCACGGGTCGCTCACGAGCACCACGGTGTGCCAGCCGCGCGCCTGCACCTGCTCGGCGACAGCCCGCAGACTCCGCAGCGTGTCGCTGCCCTCCCCGACCGCGAGCGTCGCCGAGCGCGGCACGCCGTGCTGCGTCAGCCACCGCGCCCCGGCCGCCGCCTCGGTGTAGTTGTCGGCTTCCTTCTTGCCGCCGGCGGTCACCACGGTCTTCGCGACGCCGGCGGCGTAGAGCTGCCGCGCCTTCTCCAGCCGTGCCGAGAAGATGTCCGACGGTTTGCCGTTGTACTGCGCGGCACCGAGCACGACGATCACGTCGGCCGGCGTGCGGTCGTTGTCGCGCGCGACCTGCCACACGCGGAACGCCGTGCCGCCAACCAGAGCCAGCACCACGAGCACCAGACCGAACGCGATCCGGCGCAGCCAGCTCACCTTCGTCGGCGGGGTCCTCACGGCGGAACTCATGCCCGCCATCTTTTCAGAGGCGGCCGCGATCTCCGCGCAGGCACCCCGGCGTCAGAGCCAGCCGCGTTCTTCGGCCAGCCGCACGGCTTCGGCCCGCGTCCGCGCGCCCGTTTTGCCGATCGCGGCCGACAAGTGGTTGCGCACCGTGCCTTCCGACAGGAACAGCGCCTTCGCGATGTCGGCGACCGTGCTGCCGTCGCGCGCCGTCGACAGGACGTCGCGCTCGCGCCCGGTGAGCGGGCTCGCCCCCGTCGCCAGCGATTCGGCCGCCAGCGCGGGATCCACCACGCGCAGTCCACTGTGGACCCGACGTACGGCTTCCACGAGCTGCTCCGGCGGCGCGTCCTTCACCACGAACCCCGACGCCCCCGCGGCCATCGCGCGGGCCAGGTACCCCGGCCGGCCGAACGTGGTGCAGATGATCACCCGGCACGAGGGCAGCACCGCGTGCAGCTCCGCCGCCGCCGTGAGGCCGTCCTTGCCGGGCATCTGCACGTCGAGCAGCGCGACGTCGGGGGAGGTCTCCTTGGCCGCGGTCAGCACCTCGTCCCCCGAGCCGACCTGCCCGACGACCTCGATGTCCGACTCCAGGTCGAGCACGGTGGCCAGCGCCCCGCGCACCATCGCCTGGTCGTCGGCCAGCAGCACGCGGATCACGCCAGTCCTCCCGCGGGTTCGGCACGCACCGCCGGGGCGGCCGCCGACGCCGGACCCGGGTCCGGCACCTCCGCGCGGACGACCCATCCTCCCCCGGACCGCGGACCGCTGCGCAAGGTCCCGCCGAGCACCCCGACCCGTTCGGTGAGCCCGCGCAGCCCGTTGCCGGGCGCGGCCTCGGCCCCCGTGCCGTCGTCGTCGACCTCCAGCCAGTCGCGGCCGAGCCGCACGCGCACCCGCTTGGCCGCGGAGTGCCGCAGCAGGTTGGTGACGGCCTCGCGCAGCACGTACCCGAAGGTGCTCTGCAGCTGCGGCAGCACGTTGTCCACGGCGTAGGGCAGGTCCGCCTCGATCTCCGCGGCCCGCAGCGCCGCGCGCGCCCCGGCGAGCTCGGCGGCCAGCGACACCTCGCGGTACTCCGACACGGTCAGCCGCACGTCGGACAGCGCGCTGCGGGTCAGCGTCTCCACCTCGCGGATCTCCTCGACCGCCCGCCCGACGTCGGCCGAGCTCTCCAGCACGCGCCGCGCGAGACCGGCCTTCACGGTGATCGTGGTGAGGCTGTGGCCCAGCAGGTCGTGCAGGTCGCGGGCCACGCGCTGGCGCTCGTTGGCCACGGCCAGCGTCGCGATCTCCTCGTTGGCGCGTTCGAGGCGGCGGACCGCCCGGATGAGGTTGGCCATGAAGAACATCGCCAGGGTGATCCCGCCGACGGAGATCAGGTCGCCGCCGTCGGCTTCGAGCCGGCCGTCGATCAGCAGCACCACCACGACCGACCCCAGCGCCAGCGCGTCGAGGATCACCGCCCAGCCCGCCGGGAAGAGGAAGGCCAGCGTGGCCGTCGCGTAGAGCAGGATGTACGGGCTCGAATCCAGCAGCAGCGTCGAAAGCAGGCCCAGCGCGAGCATCACTACGCCGAAGGTGAGCTTGACCCGGCGGGGCTTGCCGAACACGACCGGGAAGACCACGTAACACGCACCGTAGGCGTACATCACGAGCGTCAGCAGCACCCGTGCCCACACCGGGCTGTCCCCGCCGAAGAGCTCGCGGGTCGCCGGGACGAAGAACGGCAGCAGGAAGAGCACCGCGAAGATCGGCCAGCCGACCTTGTTCGGACCACCCCGGTGCCCGACCATCGGGTCGTCCCACCACGAAGCCCGGTCTCCCAGCGCGAACCGGAACCGCGTGACCGCGATCGACTCGGGCTGTTCCTTCGTGCGCTGCACCGTCGTTCCCTCCCGCCCCGGTCAGACCCGGGCGCTGTCCTTACGGTAACGCCTGATCACGAACACCCCGAGCACGATGGTCCAGCCCGCCAGCACCGCCACCGCGGCCGGAAAACTCGCCAGGAGCTCGTTGGTCACGGCCGGGCGCACCAGCCCGATCAGCCAGTAGGTGGGCAGCAGTTGCGCCACGTCGTGCATCCACGAGGGCATGCTCTCGATCGGGATCCAGAGCCCGCCGAGGAAACCCATGCCGAGCATCACGATCATCGAGATCGGCTGCAGTGACTCCGGTGTGGCGAGCTGGCCGAGCAGCAGGCCCAGCAGCACCAGCGGGATGGTGCCGAGCCACAGGCCGGCGATGATGCGCACCCAGTCGCCACCGCCGAGGTGCACGTGCTCGACGAAGATCGCGACGAGCGGCACCAGCACCAGCGCGGGCAGGCCCACGAGCAGGCCGGACACGGCCTTGCCGCCGAGGTAGGACGCGCCCGAGAGCGGGGTCAGCCGCAGTTGCCGCTGCCAGCCGCTCGCGCGTTCGATCGCGAGCCGGGCACCGTTGGTGGTGGCGGCGGCGAACAGGCCGAACGCCATCATGTTGACCATGACCACGGCCACGATGGCCGCGTGGTCCGGATCGCTCGCCTTGGTGAAGACGTTGGCCTGCAACAGGAACATCAGCACCGGGAAGGCGACGACGAAGATCAGGAACCGCAGGGACCGGAACAGCCGGCGGATCTCGACGGCGAGGTAGGAGGGGTTCATCGGGCTGCTTCTTCCGCTTCGGAGTCGTCATCGGAGGTGAGGGACAGGAACGCGCCTTCGAGGCCGACGGCGCCGATCTCGATGTCGTGCACGGCCGGCACGGCGGCCATGAGCGCACGCAGGGTGGTGTCCGACTCGCTGCTGGAGATCGCGACGCGGTCGCCGCGCAGCTCGAAGTCGGTGACGGCGGGCAGCGTCGCCACGAGGCGTTCGGTCTCCTCGGTGGCGCCCGGCAGGACCGCGCGGATGGTGCGGCCGCCGGCGAGCGCGCGCACCTGGGCGACCGACCCGTCGGCGACGACGCGGCCGGACCGCATCAGCACCACGCGGTCGGCGAACTCCTCGGCCTCCTCGAGGTAGTGCGTCGCGAACAGCACGGTGCGGCCGGTGTCGGTGAAGGAGTACATGGACTTCCAGAACTCGCGCCGCGTGCCCACGTCCATGGCGGCCGTCGGCTCGTCCAGCACCAGCAGATCGGGGTCCGACACGAGCGCGACGGCGAAGCGCACGCGCTGCTTCTGCCCGCCGGACAGCTTGTTCGCCCTCCGGTCGGCGATGTCCTCGATGCCCGCGCTCGCCAGCGCCTGCTGAACCGGCATCGGCGTGCGGTGCAGCTTCGCGACCATGCGCACGGTCTCGCGCACCGTGAGGTCGTCGAGCAGCGCGCCGCCCTGCAGCATCGCGCCGATCATCCCCGCGCGCACCGCGTCGGCGGGGGTCTTGCCGAAGACGGTGACGCCGCCCGCGTCGGGTTTGCTGAGCCCCAGGATCAGGTCCACCGTCGTCGACTTGCCCGCGCCGTTCGGCCCGAGCAGCGCCACCACCTCGCCCGGCGCGATCGTCAGGTCGACCCCGTCGACGGCCCGCACCTGGCCGTAGTGCTTCTTCAGCCCGCTCAACCGGACGGCGGCCCCCGCCGCGACGTCCCGCGCCCCTCGCGTTGCCTGTGTGGTTTCCATGCCCTGAAGCGTGCCGCCGCGGCGGGCTTCGTCCGCAGGTCGAGCGTCACGACGTGACCGTGACAGGTGTCAGGGGTCGCTGCACACAGCACGACGGCCCTCCCCCGGGAGCCGGGGAAGGGCCGTCGGTCAGGTGCCGGTGCTCAGCAGCCGAGCAGGCGCGGAGCCAGGTACTCCTCGACCTTGTCGATCGCGACGCGCTCCTGGGTCATGCTGTCGCGCTCGCGGACCGTGACGGCCTGGTCGTCGAGGGTGTCGAAGTCCACGGTGACGCAGTACGGCGTGCCGATCTCGTCCTGACGGCGGTAGCGGCGGCCGATGGCCTGCGCGTCGTCGAAGTCGACGTTCCAGTGCTTGCGCAGGCTGGCCGCGAGGTCGCGCGCCTTGGGCGAGAGGTCGGCGTTGCGCGAGAGCGGCAGCACCGCGGCCTTGAACGGCGCGAGCCGCGGGTCGAGGTGCAGCACGGTGCGCTTGTCGGTGCCGCCCTTGGCGTTGGGCACCTCTTCCTCGTCGTAGGAATCGACGAGGAACGCCATCATCGAACGGCCCACACCGGCTGCCGGCTCGATCACGAACGGGCGGTAGCGCTGGCCCGACGCCTGGTCGAAGAACGACAGGTCCACGCCCGAGTGGTTCGAGTGCGTGGTGAGGTCGAAGTCGGTGCGGTTGGCGATGCCCTCGAGCTCGCCCCACTCCTGACCGGCGTTGAAGTCGAACCGGTACTCGATGTCGACGGTGCGCTTCGCGTAGTGCGAGAGCTTTTCCTTCGGGTGCTCGAAGTGGCGCAGGTTCTCCGGCTTGATGCCGAGGTCCTTGTACCACTCGGTGCGCTGGTCGATCCAGTACTGGTGCCAGCGCTCGTCCTCGCCCGGCTCGACGAAGAACTCCATCTCCATCTGCTCGAACTCGCGCGTGCGGAAGATGAAGTTGCCCGGCGTGATCTCGTTGCGGAACGACTTGCCGATCTGCCCGATGCCGAACGGCGGCTTCTTGCGCGACGCCTGCTGCACGTTGAGGAAGTTGACGAAGATGCCCTGCGCGGTCTCCGGGCGCAGGTAGTGCAGGCCGTCCTCGGACTCGACCGGGCCGAGGTAGGTCTTGAGCATCATGTTGAAGTCGCGCGGCGCGGTGTAGCGCCCGCGCGTGCCGCAGTTGGGGCACGGCACGTCGGACAGGTCGTCCTCGGACGTCTGCTTGCCCGTGCGCGCCTCGTAGTCCTCGGCCAGCTGGTCGGCGCGGAAGCGCTTGTGGCAGTGGAGGCACTCGATCAGCGGGTCGGTGAACACGTTCACGTGGCCGGAGGCCACCCAGACCTGGCGCGGCAGGATCACGGACGAGTCGAGGCCGACGACGTCCTCACGGCCCTGCACCACGGTCTTCCACCACTGGCGCTTGATGTTGTCCTTCAGCTCCACGCCGAGCGGCCCGTAGTCCCACGCCGACTTGGTGCCGCCGTAGATCTCTCCCGACGGGAAGACGAAGCCACGGCGCTTGCACAGACTGACGACGGTTTCGATGGTGTTGGCGGGCACTCCACGCTCCGGAAGCATGCGGGGACGGTTGTCTGACTCGGACGTCCAGCCTATCCGGCCGCCCCCGCGGTGCTTCGGGCGAGGTGAGCCGAGCTCACGGGCGGCCGGTCAGCGACGCCGTCACGACCCGGTTGTCGTCGTAGCCCTCGGTGCCGCCGACGTAGTCCCCGCCGCACGTCACGAGCACCAGTTCGTGCGGCCCGTCCGGCGAAAACAGCTTCGCGGACTCCCCGGCCAGGCCGGACTTCGGGATCGTGCGGACCTCGTCGACGCGGTAGCTCCACCGGCCGCCGGAGGTGTCCGTGACGGTCACCGTCTGCCCCTGCGTCATCCGCCAGAGCTGGTCGAACGGACCGGTGCGGCCCTGCCAGTTCACGTGGCCGGAAAACAGGGTGACGCCGTGGTCGGCACCGAGGCCGGAGCCCCACCACGCGGCTTCGCCGAGGCTCGGCGGGATCGGCAGCGCGCCGTCGTCGCCCACCTGCTCGGCCACGAGCTTCGCCGTGCCGCCCGCGGGCAGGACGACGGTGCCGGGCGTGCGGCCCGGGTCGGCCGGCTTTCCCGCGGGCTGGGCGGGGTGCTGTCCCGCGGAGACCGGCCCGGCCCCGCTCGCGAACGTCTGCTCATCCTTTCCGGTGAAGATCAGCAGCGCGGCGACGAGTGCCGCCACCACCACGGCCCCGACGGCGGCCAGTACCCACTTCGTCCGCGCGGGCCGTGCTTGAGTCCCTTGCATCGTGCTCCCTGTTCCGGTGTGTCGTGCGCAGGGAGACATGCCGCGCGCGGCACGCGGGGTTGCACGGAGTTGCAGCGGCTCAGTCCGGGCGCGAGATGAGGCTCGCCGTGACGATGCGGTTCTCGTCGTAGCCCTCGGTGCCGCCGAGGTAGTCGCCGCCGCAGGTAACGAGCACCAGCCGATGCGGGCCCGTCTGGGAGAACCACTGCGGCGCCTGCGCCGGGAGCTGTTCCTTGCGCAGGGTCGCGGCGCCGGTCACGCGGTAGAGCCAGCGGCCGCCGGAGGAGTCGACGATGCTCACGTTGTCGCCGTCGTGCAGCCGCCAGAGGTCGTCGAACGGTCCCTTCGTGCCGGCCCAGTTCACGTGGCCCGACAGCACGGCCGCGCCCTGCGCGGCGCCGAGGCGGGCGCCCCACCACGCCGCGTCGCCGAGGCCGCGCGGGATGGGCAGGATGCCGTCGCGCGTCACCTCGGTGCGCACGAGCCGCGCTTCGGACCCGTCCGGCAGCCGCACGCTGCCGGGACGCTGAACGCCGACGGGGGCGCCGTCCGCGGGCAGCTCGGCTGGCGCGCCGTCCTCACCCGGCAGCGAGCCCGGCGGCGGATCCGCGGCGGCCGCGGGCACCGGCGCCGGGCCCCAGGTCAGCACGATGACGCCCGCCGCCAGCGCGAGCACGGCGACCACCGCCGACACGACGGCCATCGCCGTGCGCACCACGGGGGCCTACTCGCCGCGCGAGCGCGCCGCGCGGCGGCGGCCGAGCCCGATCGCGAGCCCACCGAACACGAGCCCGGCGACCAGCAGGCCGAGCCCCAGCGGCATCCGGTAGTCGCTCTGCGGCGCGGCCGCGGCGGGACCGGCGTACCCGGCGGGCACCTCGGTCGGCACGGGCGGCTGCGTCGCCGCGCCGCCGTTGCCGGTGCCGTTGCCGGCCTTCGCCACGAAGTTCTTCGGGATCGAGCAGCTCACGCCGCCGAGCACCATCGTGGTCCGCACGTCCTGCAGTTGCTCGCCCGCCGCGTTTTTCACGTGGGTGGTGACGTCGACGACCCAGCCGGCCTGCGCCGTGACGTCGCCGGAGCGCCAGCCGGCCTGCTTGATCAGCTGGTCGAAGGACGTCACGCGCGACACGACGACGTCCGACAGGGTCTTGCCGTGGTCGGCTTGCGGAACATCGCCCGGCGCGCCCATGCGGAGGTTGCTCACGCGCAGCGAGGCCGGGCTCGCGGGCATCGCGACCTGGCGCAGCGCGTCGTCCTCGCCGCGGAGCCAGAGCCGGGTGAGCGTGGTGCTGCCGATGGCCTTGTTCGGGGCCGAGCAGTCGACGCTGCTGCGGGCGTTCTCGAGGACCAGCATCGTGTCGTCGGACGGCTTGGCGCCGTTCCGCGCTTTGTCGCGCAAGGCGTAGTTGGTCTCGGCGACGGCGCTCGGCACGTTCGTCTGCTGCAGCGCCGCGGCGACGTTGTGGTCGCGGCTCGCGATGCCGGCCGGGTACGGGCTCTCGGAAGCGTTCGCGAACTTGCCGAGGTCGATCTCCCAGTGGCCGCCGAACGTCGAGCTCTCGCCCTGGTCCTTGGGCACGGCCACGCGGGCGGTGCCGAGCTTCGACTGGCCGGGGGCGAGCGGCGAGCGCTGGGTCTCGGTGATCAGCGAACCGCTGTGCTGCGGATCGGATCCCAGCCGCACCGACGCCACGTTGGCGAACGACACCGGGCCGGTCTTCTCGTCCACCGCCTGCGCCGTCTGCGCGGACGCGGCCGGTGCGAGCACCGGCAGCACCAGCACAGCCGCGATCGCCGTCTTCGCCGCCTTCGTCACGAAACGAGTCATGTCTCCCCACTGCCTCCGGCTCACTTCGAGCGGGTCGTCAGCGTACGAGAAGCGACGAAACGCCCCCGCGACAACCTTGCACCGTCGGCCACCAGTTGCGAAGCCGAAGTGCCGATTCCCCACGAACTCACCCGATCGGGTGAGCCCGGTGCGTGGGACCGGTGACCGTCGGGGGTCGCGCGCGGGAACACTACGATGGCGGTGACCGTTGTCGACAATGACATCCGACTTCGGAACCCGGCCTCGTCGGCGGGTGGCCCGCAGCGGTTTCAGGGCTTTTCAGTGGTACGCAACCGGGGAGGCAACCATGGCACCGCCGAGCACGGGCGCCCTTTCGACCGGCCCGGGCGCGGCCGGCGGCCCGGTCGCGAACCCGCGCGCCGCCGGTGGCCCGACCACCGGCTCGCCGGTGTCCGAAGAGGACACTCGCGCACCGGCGGCCCCGCACGAGGCGCCCGGCGGGCCCGCCGCTGCGCCCGGTAGCGTGACCCGTCCGCTCACCGCGTCGAACTCGGCCCTGGCCGATGCCGGCGACCTGCTGCGCGCGCTGGCCGCCCCGGTGCGGATCGCGATCGTGCTGCAGCTGCGGGAGGCGGACCGGTGCGTCCACGAACTGGTGGACGCGCTGGACGTCGCGCAGCCGCTGATCAGCCAGCACCTGCGGGTGCTCAAGACGGCGGGCGTGGTGCAGGGCGAGCGCCGCGGGCGCGAGGTCGTCTACCGGCTGGTGGACGACCACCTGGCCCACATCGTCGTCGACGCGGTCGCCCACGTGCAGGAAGGGAAGTGACCATGACCTCGGCTTCGGCCCCCACCCCCGCCCCGGTGCCCGGCCGCCGCTCGACCAAGCAGCGCGCGGCCGTGGTCGACCTGCTCAACACCGTCGACGACTTCCGCTCCGCCCAGGAGCTGCACGACGAGCTGCGCAAGCGCGGCGACGGCATCGGCCTGACCACGGTGTACCGCACGCTGCAGTCGCTGTCGGAGGCCGGCGAGATCGACGTGCTGCGCACCGATTCGGGCGAGGCCATCTACCGCCGCTGCTCCACGCACCACCACCATCACCTGGTGTGCCGCGTGTGCGGGCGCACGGTGGAGGTCGAGGGCCCCGCCGTGGAGCGCTGGGCCGAGAAGATCGCCGCCGAGAACGGCTTCTCCGACATCAGCCACACCGTCGAGATCACGGGCACCTGCGCGTCCCACGCGCAGGTGCCCGCCGCCCGCTGACCGGCTCAGTACTCGTAGGGGTCCTGCGGCGCGGCGATCCGCTCGACGGTCGTGGGGACGAAGTCGGGCGTGTACCCGTTGGCCTCGTTCGCCGTGCCGGGCACGACTTGCCCGGTGACCTTCAGCCACGTGTCGCTGGGGAACCGGTCGGCAGCACCTCCCTTCACGTGCACGGTGACGGGTGCCGCGTCGGCCGCGCAGCAGCTGATCACCAGGCGCGCCAGCAGGGTGCGGCCCTCGGTGTGCACGACGAACCCGGACATGCCGATGGTGCGGCCGTTGAGCGTTCCGTTGGCGTCCCAGCCCGCGCGCGTGACGACCTCGTTCACCGGCAGGTCCACGACCTTCCCCGCGGGCAGCGGCGGGAACGCCGCCGCCGACGTGGTCGCGGCGCTCTGCGGCACGCGCGCCTCGGTGCGGGTGACCGAGTCGGCGCCGAGCGCCGGCGGGGCCACCAGGAACACGGCGAGCACCGGCACGACCAGCAGCCACGCCGACCGCGCCGGGTGCGCGTGGCCGTGCCCGTCGTCGCCCGCCGGCGCGGCGAACGCGAAGCCGCCGCCGTGCTCGTGGCCCGCCGGGTCGAGACCACCGTGCTCGTGGCCCGCCGGGTCCAGACCACCGTGGGCCGCGACCAGCTCCGGCTCCTCCTGTGCCTTGGCCGCCGCTCGCGCCGCGAACAGGTCGCGCAGGATCGCGACCGCCCCCAGCACCAGCATCACCACGCCGCCCGCGATGATCCACGGCTGCTGGGCCGGCTTGACGTAGCGCAGGTAGTCGCCGTTCACCGCGATCTTCACCAGCGCGCCGCCGAGCAGGATCAGCAGCACGTTCTGCGTTTCGCGCCTCACCGCACACCCCCGAGCAGCAGAACTCCGGCGACGGTGCCGCACGCGAGGGCCACCACGAAGGTCACCGGCGCGAACCGCACTGCGAACGACTTCCCGAACGTGCCCGCCTGCAGTGCGAACAGCTTCACGTCGATCGCCGGGCCGACCACGAGGAACACCAGCTTCGGCAGCAGCGGCACGGCCGTGAGCGAAGCCGCGACGAACGCGTCGGCCTCACTGCACAGCGCCAGGACCACGGCCAGCACCGCCATCACGAGCACGCCGACCACGGCCTGGTCGGCCAGCACCCCGAACCACTTCGCGGGCACGAGCACGTTGAGCGTCGCCGAGATCAGCGCGCCGAGGACGAGGAACCCGCCGGCTTCGACGAGGTCCGTGCGGGCGGTCTCCGCGAAGACCCGCCACCGCTGCCCGGGCTCGACGTCGGGCAGCCGCCGCAGCGCGCGTTCGGTGATCCACGAGAGCTTGCCCCAGCGCGCCCAGATCCAGCCCATCACCATCGAGGTGCCCAGCGACCCGGCGAACCGCGCCAGCACCATCTCCGGCCGCCCGGGGAACGCGACGGCCGTGGCCACCAGCACCACCGGGTTCACCGCGGGCGCGGCCAGCAGGAACGTCAGCGCCGCCGCCGGCGCGACCCCCTGGCCGATCAGCCGCCGCGCCACGGGCACCGACGCGCACTCGCACCCCGGCAGCGCGACCCCGGCGAGGCCCGCGACACCCACCGCCGCCCCGGCGCGGCGCGGCAGCACGCGCTCCAGCACCCGCGCGGGCACGAACGCGGCGATCGCCCCGCTGATCAGCACACCGAGCACGAGGAAGGGCAGCGCCTGCACGCACACCGCCACGAACACCGTCGAACCGGTGCGCAGCGCGGGCACGTCGAAGAGGTCCTGCAGCTTGCCCTGCGCGAGGATCGCGACGAGCAGCACGGCGCAGAGGAGCTCGATCGAGCTGATCCGGACCCGCCGCGCGCGTTTGCGCTCAGGCGGGTTGTCGACAAGCGTTTTCACGAGGCCCGATGATGCCAGCCCGCACCGACGCGATCACAGCGGGACGCGGCGCGAAGGGACCGCTCGGACCGTTTTCGGTCCGAATCCGCCGTTCGCTCCCCCGGAAACCGGACGAACCAGGCCTCAGCTCAGCCCCGGCAGCTCCGTGCGCACCTGCGACGCCGTCGACACCACGAGCATCAGCAACGTGCCCAGCGCCGCCGGGTCCATACCCTCGGCCGGGAACGCGTAACGCAGAGTCACGTCGACCCCGCTGTCGGTGTGCCCGACCCCCAGCGTGCCGAAGAGGCCCTGGCCGGCCCGCTCGGCCACGGCGACCGCGAGCGCCGGGTCGTCGGGCAGGTCCCAGGCGACGACGCAGGTCAGGCTGAGGACGGTGAGACCGTCGGCCAGCCGGGTGGCCTGGATGACGCACGGGACTTCCGCGTGCCGGAAGGTGATCGCGCCGTCGTCGTCGACGTGGACTTCGAGGTAGCGCTCGAGCGACTCGCGGGCGAGGGCGAGCAGGTTGGCGGTGTCGGCCGCCTCGGAGGTGCTCACGGTGGTCACGACTTCCCTTCGGCGCGGTCGATCGCGGCGCCGAAGCGGCGGTCGCGCTTGGCGAACTCGAGGCACGCGTCCCACAGGCGCGTGCGGTCGAAGTCCGGGAACAGCGTGTCCTGGTAGACCATCTCCGCGTACGCCGACTGCCACAGCATGAAGTTCGACGTCCGCTGTTCACCCGAGGGCCGCAGGAACAGGTCGACGTCCGGCATCTCGGGCTGGTACAGGTACTTCGCCACGGTGCGCTCGTCGATCTTGTCCGGCTTGAGCTTGCCCGCCGCGACCTCCTGCGCGATCCGGCGCATCGCGTCACCGAGCTCGGCGCGGCCGCCGTAGTTGACGCACATGGTCATGTTGAGCTTGGTGTTGTTCTTGGTCTTCTCCTCCGCGATCTGCAGCTCCTTGATCACGCTGGCCCACAGCTTCGGCCGGCGCCCGGCCCAGCGGATGCGCACGCCGATCGAGCCGAGGTAGTCGACCTGGCGGCGGATGGTGTCGCGGTTGAAGCCCATCAGGAAGCGCACCTCCTCGGGGCTGCGCTTCCAGTTCTCGGTGGAGAACGCGTAGACCGAGAGCCACTTGACGCCCAGCTCGACCGCGCCGCTCGCGACGTCGATCATCACGGCCTCGCCGCGCTTGTGCCCCTCGATCCGCGGCAGGCCGCGCTGGTTGGCCCAGCGGCCGTTGCCGTCCATCACCAGCGCCACGTGCTTCGGCACCAGCTCGGCGGGGATCTCCGGCGGCTTGGCGCCGGAAGGGTGCGGATCCGGTGCCCGCAGCTCGTACTCCGACGCCTTGACCTCGCGTCCCCTGCGCAGCACTTCACGCCTCCTGAAAGAGTGAATTCCTTACCCGGCTGACCCTACTTGCCCCGGATCGGCGGCTTGACGGCGCTTGTCCGCCGTCACGAAGCCGGTCGCCCGATCTCACCGGCGGCGGTGGCCTCCCGGACACGCCGTTCGACGAGCGGCAACGAGCGCAGCTGGCGTTCCAGGTGCCACTGCAGGTGGGCCGCGACCAGGCCCGACGCGTCGCGCCGGGTCACGCCGTGGGTCGCCTCGGCGACGTCCCACTCGCCGTGCAGCAGGGCCTCGAGCAGCGTCAGCACCTCGGGCGCGGGGTGCACGGAGCCCGCGATCCGGCAGTCCGGGCACATCGACCCGCCCGCGGCGACGTTGAACGCGGCGTGCGGGCCGGGCAGGCCGCAGCGGGCGCACTCGGTGATGGCGGGCGCCCAGCCGGCGTAGGCCATCGCCCGCAGGAAGAACGCGTCGAGGACGAGCGACGCGTCGCGTTCGCCGGCCGCGAGCGCGCGCAAGGCGCCGACGACCAGCAGGTACAGCTTCAGGACCGGCTCGCCCTCTTCGGCCGACAGCCGGTCGGCGGTCTCGGCGATCGCGCTCGCCGCGGTGTAGCGCTGGTAGTCGGCCACCAGCGGCAGGGCGAACGCGTCGACGGTCTCGACCTGGGTGATCACGTCGAGGGTGCGGCCGGTGTAGAACTGCACGTCCACGTGCCCGAAGGGCTCCAGCCGCGCGCCGAACCGCGACGAGGTGCGGCGCACGCCCTTGGCCACGGCACGAACCTTGCCGTGCCGGCGGGTCAGCAAGGTGACGATCCGGTCGGCCTCACCCAGCTTGTGCGTGCGCAGCACCACTCCGGTGTCGCGGTAGAGGTTCACCACCCCGCCATCGTCCCACCAGGGGCCGGGGACGGGGTGGTGACACCCTGGTTCAGCAGTAGTAGCCCGTGCAGTAGGTCGACACGGTGGCGGCGGTGGCGATCGCGATGATGATCATGATGATCGCGAACACCCAGCCGATGCCGCCGATGATCGTGGCGATCAGGCACAGCGTCTTCGTGGTCTGCGACGCCTGCTGGGCCATGGCGTAGTTGCCCTGCATCTTGAAGGTGCGGACCTCGTTCGACTTCATGATCGCGAAGATCGCGAGGATCCACATCAGGAAGATGCAGCCGATCGCCCAACCCTTGTACTCCTTGATGGCGTTGATGTCGCCACCACCCGGCATCCCGCCCGGCATGCCCATGCCCGGGCCGTAACCGGGCTGCCCGAACGGCGCCTGCTGGCCGTACTGCCCCTGCTGGCCCTGCTGGCCGTAGGGCGCGGGCATGCCGCCGGAGGGCGTGCCGTAGCCCTGCTGGCCGTAGGGCGGCTGCGGCTGGCCGTACGGATTGGTCATGACGGTTCCCCAAACTCCTCGTGGTTCCCGGCGAGCTCCCCCGCCGCGGGTCTAGCGGACAGTAAGTCAGTGCTGCGGCGGCTGCTGACCGAACTCGCCCGGCTGGATCTTCTGCGTGGCCTCGGGCTGCGCCGGAGGCGTCGCACCGGGCTGCAGCATCTGCGTGCGCTCGGCGCCGTCGAACGCGCCGCTATCGGGCTGCGCCCCGCCCGGCCTGAGCATCTGCGTCGGCTCGGCCTGCTCGAGCGCGCTGGCGCCGGAATGCTCACCCGCGCCCGGCTGCGCGAACCCGCCGGTGCCCGGGGCGCCCGCCGGCTGGCCGAAGCCCCCGGGCTGGCCGAACCCGCCGGGAGCCGGCTGTTGAGGCTGACCGAACCCGCCGGAGGGCGGCGGGAACCCGCCCGGCTGCTGGCCGAACCCGCCCGGCTGCTGCCCGGCCGGCGGGAACCCGCCGCCGAACGGCTGCGGCTGGCCGAAGCCCGGCTGACCGAACTGCCCGCCCTGCGCGGCGGGCGCCGCGTCGGCCGGGACGACGACCGTGCCGATGATCTTGTCCGAGAACGTCTGCGACTTGTCGTCCCACAGCGGCCACAGGAAACCGATGGCGCACGCGACGTTGTCCAGGACGTGCGCGAGATCGCGCACGAAAGCCATGGCGGGGCCGATCGGCTGCCCGGTCGACTCGCTGATGAGCTTGATGCCGACGACCCGCTTGCCGAGCGACTGGCCCGTGTTGCCGCCGGTGATCCACCGGTTGTAGATCGTCCAGCCGATGTTGCCCAGGATCGCCAGCCAGTAAATGATTCCGCCCACGGTCGGCGACGCGATCGTCACCAGTGCCGCGATGATCACGACAACGAGGAACGGCCCGAAGTCGATCAGGTAGGCACCCGCGCGCTGGCCCCAGTTCGCGTACCCGCCACCGGGCGGGCCGTACGGGCTCGGCTGGCCGAAGCCACCGGGCTGCCCGTACGCCGGGGGCTGGCCGAAACCACCCGCACCCGGCTGTCCGAACCCGGGCTGGCCCGGCGCTTGGCCGAACCCACCGGGCTGCTGGCCGAAGCCGGGCTGCGGCGCGGCCCCGACCGCCGCGGGCTGGCCGAAGCCACCCGGAGCCTGGCCGGCGTCGGGTTGCTGGGGGAACCCGCCCGAGGGCGGTTGCTGGCCGAAGCCGCCGGGCTGCTGTCCGAACGGCTGCTGCCCCGGACCGGACTGTCCGAAGGGCGGCTGGCCCTGCGGCTGCCCGGTGGGCCCGCCGTAGGGATCGGTCATCGTGTTCTCCCCCTCGTTCGTCGTGGCTCGCGCGCGAGGCGGCGCACGAGAACCGGCCGAGTCCTACGTGGACGGGGCCGGTGCGCGGGAGCGTACCCGGTCCCGGCGCACTCGGCCCAGGTAGGCGCCCGCATCGGGCGACGGCCCGAACCCCTCCGACGCGGCGGGGCCCGAACCGGTTCCCCGCGAAGGGAAATTCAGACGGACAACGAGGTGAACGGCGCGAAGGGCAGGTTGCGCACCACGAACCAGACGGCGAACACCACGGCGACGGTGATCGGCGTCCAGCGCCAGTGCAGCCACGACCGCACGGCCCGCCCGCGCAGCCTCCCGACGGTCCACGCGACGCCGCTCCAAGCGAACAGCGCCACGAACACCAGCGCCACCGCGTTGTAGTGCACCGCGCCGGCGAGGTCTCCGTGCATGAGGCTGTAGGCCATCCGCATGCCGCCGCAACCGGGGCAATCGATGCCGAAGAGGAACTTCGTGGGACAAACCGGCAACGGACCGCCGGGGGTGGTCGGGTCGCCAAGCCACACGGCCGCGCAGCACACACCGATCCCGGCGACCGCGGCCGCCGGGCCGGACAGGGCCCGCGCGGTGGCCCGCAGGCCCTGCACCGGGACTCCCGTGTAGACGGTGCTCACGACGGGAACATCCCGGCGGCGGAGCCCGCGATCAGGAACACGATCAGCACGAACAGCAGGTACGCCCCGATGCCGATGGCGATCGACAGCGCCGACCACATGGCCCACTTGCCCGCTTGGTCCGCGGCCCGGTGGGCTTCGGCGAAGCGGCCCTGGTACCACAGGGAGTTGACCTCGGAGGCCTTCACGATCGCCACGATGCCGAACGGCAGGCAGCAGAAGATCGTGGTCAGGATCGCCCACACCATCCGGTTGTCCGGCGGCGGCCCGTAGTTCGGCGGCGGCGCGCCGTAGTAGTACGGGCCACCCGGGGGTGGCGGGTACGGGCCGGTCATCGCGTCCCCCTGCTCGTGTGGTGCTGCGCTACGGGTGCTGACGCTACCGGGCGCGGCCGCGGCTCAAAAGCCGAGGCGGCGCAGCTGCTTCGGGTCGCGCTGCCAGTCCTTGGCCACCTTGATGTGCAGATCGAGGTACACCTTCGAGCCCAGCAGGCTCTCGATGTGCCGCCGCGCGGTCGCGCCGACCTCGCGCAGGCGTTCACCCTTGTGGCCGAGGATGATGCCCTTCTGGCTGGGCCGCTCCACGTACAGCAGCGCGTGGACGTCGACGAGGTCGTCGCGCCCTTCGCGCGGCAGCATCTCCTCCACCGTCACGGCGATGGAGTGCGGCAGCTCGTCGCGCACGCCCTCGAGCGCGGCCTCGCGGATGAGCTCGGCCACGAGCGTCTGCTCGGGTTCGTCGGTGAGCTCGCCACCGGGGTAGAGCTGCGGGCCTTCCGGCAGCCGCGCCACGAGCAGGTCGGCCACCGTCTGCACCTGGAAACCGTCCACAGCGGACACCGGCACGAGGTCGGCGAACTCCATCACGTCCTGCAGGGCGAGCAGCTGCGCCGCGACCTGCTCGGGCTTCACGAGGTCGGTTTTCGTGACGACACCGATCACCGGGGTGCGCCGCGCGATCTTCTTCAGCTCCGCGGCGATGAACCGGTCGCCAGGGCCGACTTTCTCGTCGGCCGGCACGCAGAACCCGACGACGTCCACTTCGGACCACGTCTCGTGCACGATGTCGTTGAGCCGCTCGCCGAGCAGCGTGCGCGGACGGTGCAGGCCGGGGGTGTCGATGATGACCAGCTGCGCGTCTTCGCGGTGCACGATGCCGCGGATCGCGTGGCGGGTCGTCTGCGGTTTGCTGGAGGTGATGGCCACCTTCGAGCCCACGAGCGCGTTGGTGAGCGTCGATTTGCCGGCGTTGGGCCGGCCGACGAAGCACGCGAAGCCGGAGCGGTGCGGCTGCGTCATCAGCTCAGCACCTCGACGACGTCGCCCTTCGGGTCGGCGAGGATGATCGGAGCGGCCTTCGCGACGTCACGCACGGCGTGCACCGACGCCTCCTGCACCAGCGCGTCGGCGGTGACCACGGCGGCGGCCTCGAGCCCTTCGGCGCCGCTGGAGAGGGCGGCGGCCACGGCGGCCTGCACGGCGGTGAGCTTGAACGACGGCTGGTCGACCGTCGCCGCGCTGTACGTGCGGCCGTCGGTGTCGCGCACGGCGGCGCCCTCCTCCGCGCCGGTGCGGGCGCGCGCCGAGCGGGCCAGCGTGACGAGCTTCTGGTCCTCGGCGTCGAGGTCAGGCATGTTCGACTCTCCTGTCGCGTTCTTCGGGCTGGGGCACGCGGGTGCGCCGGCGGTTGCCGGCGTCGGTCACCGCGTCGGCGTCGGCCGGGTGGACGACGACCGACGTGATCCGCATGCGGCCGCGACGGTCCTTGCCCCCTTCGGCGAACAGCCGAAGACCGGCGACCTCGGCTTCGGCCCCCGGCAGCGGGACCCTACCCAGTCGTTCGGCGAGCAGCCCGCCCACGGTCTCCACGTCGTGGTCTTCGAGGTCGATGCCGAACAGCTCACCGAGGTCGTCGACGCTCAGCCGCGACGACACGCGCACCGCGCCGCCTTCGAGCTCTTCGACCTCGGGGCGCTCGTCGGTGTCGGACTCGTCGGTGATCTCGCCGACGATCTCCTCGAGGATGTCCTCGATGGTCAGCAGGCCCGCCGTGCCGCCGTACTCGTCGACCGCGATCGCCATGTGGTGGTGGGTCAGCTGCATCTCCTTGAGCAGCTCGTCGAGCCGCTTGGAGTCGGGCACGAAGCTCGCCGGGTTCATGACCTGGTCGACGACCGTGCTCGGCCCGTCCGGGTCCATGTACGCCGGCATCAGGTCCTTGATGTTGACCACGCCGACGATGTCGTCCACGGACTCGTCGATCACCGGCACGCGCGTGAACCCGGTGCGCAGCGCCAGCGCCAGCGCCTGGCGCACGGTCTTGGTGCGCTCGATCCAGACGATCTCGGTGCGCGGCACCATCACCTCGCGCGCGATCGTGTCGCCGAGCTCGAACACCGAGTGGATCATCTCGCGTTCGGAGTCCTCGACCACGCCGCGTTCCTGCGCGAGGTCGACGAGTTCACGCAGCTCGACTTCCGAGGTGAACGGGCCTTCGCGGAACCCGCGGCCGGGAGTGATCGCGTTACCGACGACGATCAGCAGCCGCGACAGCGGGCCGAGGACGTGCCCGAGCACGCGCACGGGCCCGGCGACGATCATGCCGACGCGGTAGGGGTGCTGGCGGCCGATGGTGCGTGGCCCGACGCCGATGAGCACGTAGCTCACCACCACCATCACCACGGCGGAGACGAGCACGGCGAGCCACAGCTTGCCGAACCAGGCGAGGAACGACACGGTGACGAGCACCGTGGCCGTGAGCTCGCAGCCGAGGCGCAGCAGCAGGAGCAGGTTGATGTGGCGGCGGCGTTCGGCGACGACGGCGGCGAGCTGGCGTGCGCCGGCGCGGCCGATGCGCACGAGCCCTTCGGTGCGGGCCTGCGAGACGGTGCTGACGGCCGCGTCGGCGGCCGCGAACACCCCGGCCAGCAGCACCAGCGCCACCGCGACGACGAGCTGTGCCGTGGGACTGCCCATGATCGCTGCCTAGGACGTTTCCTCGGCCGGGTTCGGCGCGGCCGAGGCGTCGAGGCCCGCGATGCCGAGCACCCGGTCGTCGGCGTTGCGCTGCGCGTTGCGGCGGTCGAGGGCGGCCACGGCGGACTGGAACTCGCCGAGGATGCGCTTCTGCAGCCCGAACATCTCGCGTTCCTCGGCCGGCTCGGCGTGGTCGTAGCCGAGCAGGTGCAGCACGCCGTGGACGGTGAGCAGGTGCAGCTCGTCGATCAGCGCGTGGCCGGCGGTCTTGGCCTGGTCCTTCGCGAACGCCGGGCACAGCACGATGTCGCCGAGCAGCGCCGGCGACGCGTCGGGCGCGTCGGGACGGCGCGACGAGTCGAGCTCGTCCATGGGGAAGGCCATCACGTCGGTGGGGCCGGGCAGGTCCATCCACCGTTCGTGCAAGTCTTCCATCACCTCGAGGGTGACGAGCAGGATGGACAGCTCCGCGAGGGGGCTGACCTCCATCTTGTCGAGCGCGAAGCGCGCGGCCGAGACGATGGACGTCTCGTCGACGGTGACGCCGGATTCGTTGGCGATCTCGATGCTCATCGGCGGTTGCCCTTCCAGCCGCCCTGCGGTTCCTGGGCGTCCTGCACCGCCTGCCACTTCTCGTACGCGTCGACGATGTCGCCGACGAGCCGGTGGCGCACCACGTCCTGGCTGGTCAGCTCGGCGAAGTGGAGGTCTTCGACGCCGTCGAGGATCTCGCGGACCACACGCAGGCCGCTCTTCTGCCCGGTGGGCAGGTCGACCTGGGTGATGTCACCGGTGACCACGATCTTCGAGCCGAAGCCGAGGCGGGTGAGGAACATCTTCATCTGCTCGGGCGTGGTGTTCTGGGCCTCGTCGAGGATGATGAAGGCGTCGTTGAGCGTGCGGCCCCGCATGTACGCGAGCGGCGCGATCTCGATGGTCCCGGCCTGCATGAGGCGGGGGATGGATTCGGGTTCGACCATGTCGTGCAGCGCGTCGTAGAGCGGACGCAGGTACGGGTCGATCTTCTCGTTGAGCGTGCCCGGCAGGTAGCCGAGGCGCTCGCCGGCTTCGACGGCCGGGCGGGTCAGCACGATGCGGGTGACCTGCTTGGCCTGCAGCGCCTGCACGGCCTTGGCCATGGCGAGGTACGTCTTGCCGGTACCGGCGGGGCCGATGCCGAAGACGACGGTGTGCTTGTCGATGGCGTCGACGTAGCGCTTCTGGTTGAGGGTCTTGGGCCGGATCGTCTTGCCGCGGCGGGAGACGATGTTGAGGCTCAGGACCTCGGCCGGGGAGGCGTCGCCGGACGACAGCATGCCGACGGTGCGGCGGACCGTGTCGGGCCCGACCTGCTGGCCACCGGTGGCGAGTTGCACGAGGTCGGTGAACACGCGCTCGGCGAACGCCACGTCGGCGGGTGTGCCGGTGAGGGTGACCTCGTTGCCCCGCACGTGCACGTCCGCGGCGAGGAGTTCCTCGGCGACGCGCAGGTTCTCATCGCGCGAGCCCAGCAGGCTCAGCGCTGCTGCGTCGGGGATGGGGAATCGGGACTGGGCCACGGGGGTGGCATCGTCGTTCTTCGACTGTGACGCCTTGCTGACGGCGGCGTCGGGACGGGCGGCTCCACCCTGTGCGGTTCCGGCCACGTGGCCTCTGGCCTGCTTTCTGCGCTTCCGGCACGCTGCTTACGGACTCTGGACCCCATCGATGCTACTTGCTCCCCGAACCCTGCCGCAGTCCGGTTTCGGCCTCGCTCAGGCGTGTCGCCCGAACAACCCCAGCTGCTCCCCGCCCAGCACGTGCGCGTGAACGTGGAACACCGTCTGCCCCGCGTCCCCGTCGGTGTTGAACACCACCCGGTACCCGGACTCCACGATCCCCTCCAGCTCCGCGACCTTCCGCGCCGCGAGCACCACCGCACTCAGCAGCTCCGGATCACTCGCCGCCAGCTCGCCCACGTTCCGGTACCGCTTCCTCGGCACCACCAGCACGTGCACCTTGGCCTGCGGCTTGATGTCCCGAAACGCAAACGTCTTGTCGTCCTCGTACACGACGTCCGCCGGAATCTCCCCGGCGATCACCCGTTCGAACAGCGTCTCCGCATCACTCATGCGCCCACCCTAGGCCGCGCCCACCCCGCCCCACCGACCCCACTCCGCAAGCCACCCACACCCACCAACGCCACCTCCGCAGGCACCCACGCCGACTCGTTCACCGATCGCACTTCCGGAAGGCGACCACGCTGGATTGGCCACCGATACGACTCCGCAAGACACCCACGCCGGATTGGCCACCGATACAACTTCGAAAGACACCCACGCCGGATTGGCCACCGATACAACTTCGAAAGGCACCCACGCTGGGTTGGCCACCGATCGCACCGCGGGGGTCCGGGGGGCTCGGCCCCCCGGGAAATACGCGGAACCGCCCCGGGGCGAAGGGGGCGTGCGAAGCACCCCCCGAAGACGCCGCGGCGCGGTGGAGCCTGGGGGTCGCTCCACCGCCGCCGCGGCTCCGCCGGACCGAGGGGGGAGGTGCCCGGCGGGGTTCGGGTACGCGCGACGGGGTTACCCACCCAGTGGCGCGCCGAAACGTCGTGGTGCGCGAACGTCGTGTTGCGCGTTGGTGACGAGCGTAGCTGCCCGGAGTGTGATCGCGCCATGACTCGCCGCAAAATGTGGGGTTTTCTGCGGTGCGGTCACGTCCAGCGGCTGGTGAGCGCCCCCAGCGCGCCGAGGGCGACGGCGGCCGCGGTGGACGTGCGCAGCACTGTCGGGCCGAGCCGGACGGCGAGGGCGCCGGCCGCTTCGAGGGTGGCGAGTTCTTCGTCGGTGACGCCGCCTTCGGGGCCGACGACCAGCAGGATGTCGCCGGTGTCGGGGAGGGGGACGTCGGTGAGGCGGCTGGTCACGCCGGACTCGAGCACGAGGGTGCGTGACATCGTGGCGGCGAGCTGGGCGAGTTCGCGGGTGCTGACGGGTTCGGTGACGTCGGGCACGTGGGCGCGCCGCGCTTGTTTGGCGGCGGCCCGGGCGGTGGCGCGCCAGCGGGCGAGGGCTTTGTCGCCGCGGGGGCCGTCGTCCCAGCGCGCGACGCTGCGGGCCGCGCGCCAGGGCACGATCGCGTCGGCGCCGGCTTCGGTGGCGAGCTCGACGGCGAGTTCGCCGCGGTCGCCTTTGGCCAGCGCTTGCGCGACGTGCACGCGCAGCGCCGGCGCTTCCTCCGTCCAGCGTTCGACGACGGTGAGCGTGAGCGACGCGTCGCGGCCGGCCTGGACGGCGTCGACGACGCAGCGGGCCATGGCGCCGGCACCGTCGGAGAGCACGAGCTGCTCCCCCACGCGCAGCCGGCGCACG
Organism: Amycolatopsis sp. NPDC051903; assembly: GCF_044452505.1. NCBI lineage: Bacteria > Bacillati > Actinomycetota > Actinomycetes > Pseudonocardiales > Pseudonocardiaceae > Amycolatopsis > Amycolatopsis sp. NPDC051903. The sequence goes on from NZ_JBITBT010000012.1 coordinate 54,346, forward strand.
GTCGCCGCGTGCCGGGCCTCCTCGCCGTCGAGCACGGCCGAACCGCGGTCGGGCACGGCCGTGGCGAGGAAAACCGGCAGCGTGGTGTCGGGCACGGGTCAGCGGTGCTTCGTTCGCAGCTTGGAGAACAGGCCGCCGTGCTTGCTGCCGTTGGCCGCGAGCGTGGGCACCTCTTCGCCGCGCTGCTGGGCCAGCTCCACGAGCAGGTCGCGCTGCGCTTCGTCGAGCTTGGTCGGGACCACGACGTCGATGTGCACGTGGAGGTCGCCGCGGCCGTCGACGCGCCCGGACGAGCGCAGCCGCGGCATGCCCTTGCCGGTGAGCACGAGCTCGGTGTTGGGCTGCGTGCCGGGTTCGACGTCGAGTTCGTAGTCGCCGTCGACGAGCGTGGTGATGGGCACGGTCGCACCGAGCGCCGCCGTGGTCATCGGGATGCGGAAGTTGCAGTGCAGCTCGTTGCCCTCGCGGACGAACACCTCGTGGGGCAGCTCGTCGATCTCCACGTACAGGTCGCCGGCGGGGCCGCCGCCGGGGCCGACCTCACCCTGGCCCGAGAGCCGGATGCGCATGCCGTCGCCGACGCCCGGCGGGATCTTCGCCGTGACGTTGCGGCGCGCGCGGATGCGCCCGTCGCCGCCGCACTGGCGGCACGGGTCGGGGATGACCTCGCCGAAGCCGCGGCAGACCGGGCACGGGCGGGCCGTGACGACCTGGCCGAGGAACGAGCGCTGCACCGACTGGACCTCGCCGGCGCCACCGCAGGTGTCGCACGTCTTGGTGGTCGTGCCCTCCGCCGTGCCAGCACCGCGGCACAGGTCGCACACGACGGCGGTGTCGACGGTGATCTCGCGGTCGGCGCCGGTGGCGCACTCCTCGAGCGTGAGCGCCAGCCGGATGAGGGCGTCGGAGCCCGGCTGCACCCGGCTGCGCGGGCCCCGGCCCCGGCCGGCGCCACCGCCGGCGGCTCCGAAGAACGCGTCCATGATGTCGCCGAGCCCGCCGAAGCCGGCGAACGGGTCGCCGCCACCACCACCGCGGCCGCCCGAGTCCATCGGGTCGCCGCCGAGGTCGACGATCTTGCGCTTCTGCGGGTCGGAGAGCACCTCGTAGGCGGTCGTCACCTCCCCGAACTTGTGCTGCGCGTCCTCCGACGGGTTCACGTCGGGGTGCAGTTCACGGGCCAGCTTGCGGTACGCGCGCTTGATCTCCTGATCCGACGCGTTCTTGGCCACCCCGAGGATCCCGTAGTAGTCCCTCGCCACGTTCTTCTGCCTTCTCCTTCTGCTCCGCCCGGGCCTCAGCGGCCGGACAGGATCTGCCCCACGTAGTTGGCCACCGCGCGCACGGCCGCGATGGTGCCCGGGTAGTCCATCCGGGTGGGTCCGACGACGCCCATACCCCCCAGCAGCATGTCCTCCCGGCCGTAGCCGATCGACACGACCGAGGTGCTGCGCATCTGCTCGTCCTCATTTTCCTCGCCGATGCGGACGGTGACCGTACCGGGGTTGCGGACGGCGGCGAGCAGCTTGAGCACGACGACCTGTTCCTCGAGCGCTTCGAGGACCTGGCGCAGCGAACCGGGGAAGTCCGCGACGTTGCGGGTGAGGTTGGCCGTACCGCCGAGCACCAGGCGTTCTTCCGGGTGTTCGACGAGCGACTCGACCAGCACCGTGCAGATGCGGGTGAGCGCGTCGCGCAGCTCGGTGGGCGCCACCTCCGGCAGCTCCGCGACCCGCGCGGCCGCCTCGACGAGCCGGCGGCCGGCGAGCGCCCCGTTGAGGACGGTGCGCAGGCGCAGCACGCTCTCCTCCGTGAGGACGTCGCCGAGGTCCACCGTCCGCTGGTCGACGCGGCCGGAGTCGGTGATGAGGACGAGCATCAGGCGGGCGGGCGTGAGCGGGACCACCTCGAGGTGGCGGACCGCCGCGTTGGTCAGCATCGGGTACTGCACCACGGCGACCTGCCGGGTGAGCTGGGCCAGCAGCCGGACCGAGCGGCGGAGCACGTCGTCGAGGTCGGTGCCCGAATCGAGGAAGCTCGTGATCGCGCGGCGCTCGGCGGGCGAGAGCGGCTTGATCTCGGAAAGCCGGTCGACGAACAGCCGGTAGCCCTTGTCGGTCGGGATCCGGCCCGCGCTGGTGTGCGGCTGGGCGATGTACCCCTCTTCCTCGAGCGCGGCCATGTCGTTGCGCACGGTCGCGCTCGACACGCCCAGGTTGTGGCGCTCGACGATCGTCTTGGAGCCGACCGGCTCCTGGTTCGAGACGTAGTCGGCGACGATCGCGCGCAGCACCTCGAAGCGACGCTCGTCCGTGTTGGCCACCGGCACCTCCCTGATCTCGGCCCGCTACTCACAACGAGTTTACGGAAGCCTGAGTGCCCGCCGCTCAACCCGGCTCGCGCCGGCCCACGATCGGGCCGGGCACGCGAAGGTAAAGGAATGCCAAAACACAATTAATCACGGCGAACCGGACAATTAATTTCCTGGCTTGCCCGGGGAACCGATTGCCGGTTTGCTGCCTCAGAGACTACGTGGTGGGAACGGACAACTCGAGGGCAATTGTGGACAATAACGCGCGCGCACCCGAAATCGCCGAAATCGGACGCCGGGCCGCCGAGGCCCAGGAGCGCCTCAAGCACGTCGCCGCCACGGCGACGAGCAGTGACGGCGCCGTCACCGTGACCGTGAACACGAGCGGAGCTCTGCAGCAGGTCAGCTTCGGCCCGCGCGCCGAGGAGATCTCGCGCAGCGCCCTGGCCGCCGCCGTGGTCGCCACGGCGCACCGCGCCCAGGCCCAGGCGGCCCAACAGCTGAAATCGATCATGGCTCCGGTCATCGGCGAGAACAGCGACGCAATGCATTTTCTCGAAGAACAGATCCCCACCCCGGAAGTTCCCGAGGAACAACAACCCCCGGCTCCGGAACCGCGACAGTTCTTCAACCGCGAGGACGACGCGCCTCCGCCGCCGCGCCCGCCGGCTCCCCCGGCCCCGCCCGCCAGTGGGATGCGTCACCCGGCGCCGCCGCCCACGCGCCCGTCCCGCCCCCAACGGCCCCCGGCGGACCCCTCGGACGACGACGACTACTACAACGGCGGCTCGATCCTGGGGAGGCGTAACTGATGGCAGGCGACCTGCAGGTCCACCTTCCGGCACTGCAAGCACACAAGGGTGAGGTACAGGACATCGCCGCGGGGGTGCACACGGCCGCACAGGCGACCGTCGACGGCCAGGCGATGGGCGACGACGCGTTCGGGATCGTCGGCGCGCCGTTCGGCGCGGCGATGGAGATCTGGACGGGCATCGCGTCGATCTTCATCAACCACGTCGCCGACACGGCCGACGGGATCGCCGACAAACTCCAGAACGCCCACGACGCGTACGACAGTCACCAGCAGAACGCGTCGACCAACCTCAACTCGACGCGCGGGGAGCTGCCGGCATGACCGAGACGCAGGAGAACCCGCTCGTCGCCCGCTCGGAGTCGCCCAGCGGCCTTACGACGAACATGGGCTCGTCGAGCAACGAGATGAACAACCTCAACGCACAGACCTCCGGTGCGGGCATCCTCAACGACATCGCCTCGGGGATCACCGACGGCCGCAACGGCGACTGGCTGAACCTCGCCGCCGACGGGGTGACGGTCGGGCTGGACCTGCTCGGCGTGGTGATGGACCCGCTGGGCTCGCTGGCCAGCGCGGGCGTCGGCTGGCTGATCGAGCACATCAGCTTCCTCAAGGAAGGCCTCGACAAGCTCGCGGGCAACCCGGAGGCGGTCACGGCCAAGGCTCAGACCTGGGACAACGTCTCGAAGCAGCTGGAGGAGAGCGCCGGCCAGTACGAGCAGGCGGCGGCCAAGGTCGCCCCCGACTTCCAGGGCCAGGGCGGCCAGGCGTACCAGGACATGGCCAAGGGCTACGCCGCGACGCTGCACGGTGCCTCTGGCCAGGCCCACGCCGCGTCGATCGGCATGAACGTGGCTGCCGCACTGGTCGGTACCGAGCGCGGCCTGATCCGCGACATGATCTCGTCGTTCGTGGGCGAGCTGATCATCAAGGCCGTCGCCGCGCTGGCCGCGTCCTGGTGCACCTTCGGCGGCACGGTCGCGGCGTTCATCGCCGACACCGTCGTCGAGGGCGGTATCCTCGCCGAGAAGATCAGCGGCCGCATCGCTCAGGTCGTGGAGAAGCTCGAGAAGCTGATCCAGAGCGCCGGCAAGTCGCGCGCCGCCATCGAGGACGCCACCAACGCGCTCAAGAAGCTCGGCACCACGGCCGACAAGATCACCAACAAGAGCGTCGACGTCGCCGCAGCCGCCGAGAAGAAGGGCAACGAACTCAAAGACGCCGCCCGCGCAGCCGGCAAATCCCACGTGGACGAAGGCGTCGCCGCGAAGGCCGACCGCTGGACCGAGGGTGCGAAGCCGAACCTCGGGGAACACGTCAACAAGGCCGGTGAGACGTGGTCCGAAGACGGTCGCAGCTTCTTCAAGTCCGACGAGTGGAAGAAGTCCGGCGGCGAGCCTCCCGCGTGGTCGCGAGGCGACACCGCGGGCGTCGTCACCGAAGGGCGTCGCCAGGAGAACGAACAGTTCGATCGCAGCAAGGAAGCGAACGAGGCGTACGAGGACGAGCGCAAGGAAGCCGAGGCCGAAGGCGGCAGGGGCGAGGGCGAAACGGCGTCCGAGGGCGGCGGGGAAAAGCCGGAGTGAAAGCCGACGCCGAGGAAGTCGCCCGCGTCAACCGCAGCGGGCGGCTTCATCCTTCGCAGCGGGGGAAGATCCTCAACTTCTACTTCTGGTTCTCGGTCGTGCTTCTCGCTCTCGGGATCTGGGTCCTGACGATCATCCCGGGCTACTCGCAAGGCTCGGGCTTCATCCTCGCGGCCCCGGTCATCGTGATCATGGCGTTGCTGATCTGGTTCTGCGTGTTCCGGCTGCACGTGCTGCGCCGGGGAACGCTGACCTCGTTCACCGGGTACACCCACGACATCGATCGACACCGGCCGCTGCCCGACCAATACCCGGTGCTGCTCTACACCGTGATGAGCCAAGGCAACAATCCGCACTACTACGTGCGCTTCAACGGCAAGCGGTTCGCGATCTTCAGCGACATGCACGCCAAGTTCCGGCCGGAGCAGGAGAACACGATCTACCTCACGCCCAACGGCCGCACCATCGTCAACGTGGTACCTGCATGAAAACCGACCCCGAGGAAGTCGCCCGCGTCAACCGCAGCGGGCGGCTCCACCCGTCGCAGCGCTGGAAGATCCTCGACTTCAACTTCTGGTTCGCAGCCGCGCTCCTGGCCATCGGGATCTGGGTCCTCGCGGATCATCCCGGGGTACTCCCAAGGCTGGGGCTTCATCCTCGCGGCCCCGGTCATCGTCATCATGGCCCTGCTCATCTGGTTCTGCGTCTTCCGGCTGCTCGTCCTGCGCCGCGGCACGCTGACCTGGTTCACCGGCTACACCCACGACGCCGAACGACACCGCCCCCTGCCCGACCGCTACCCGATCCTGCTCTACGCACAGATGAGCCAGGGCCAAAACCCGCACTACTACGCGCGCTTCAACGGCCGCACCTACACCGTCTACAGCGACATGCGCGCCAAATTCCAGGCCGAACAGGACAACACCGTCTACCTCACCCCCAACGGCCGCACCATCGTCAACGTCATCCCCGCTTGAGCAACCCCTCCAACGCCGCCGACGAGATCGCGTCGGCCTCGGTGGCGGTGAGGGGCGCGTGGCCGGTCAGGCGGCGGAAGATCAAGGGGCCGAACAAGAGGTCCGTCGCGGTGTCCGTGTCCACTGAGGACAGGCCGGCGGCGACCAACCGTTGCCACAGCACGGAAATCGCGGCGCGGCGGCCGTCCAGGAAGTAGCGGCGGAAGTACGCGGCGGCTTCCGGGTCGGTGACGCAGGCGGCCAGCAGTTGCGCGAACACCGTGCCGGTGGGGCCGGCGTAGAACGCGCTCACGCGGCGGACCTGCTCCACCACGTCGGCGCGCGGGTCGCCGGTGTCGGGCAACGGGATCGCGTCCGCCATCTCCCGGCCGAACGCCTCGGCCGCCAGCGCGGTGCGGCTGGGCCAGTGCTTGTACAGCGTGGCTTTGCTGACGCCCGAGCGAGCGCTGATCGCGTCGACCGTCGCGGCGGGGAGGCCGCCCTCGGCCAGCAGGGCGCGCGCCGCCGCCAAGGCGGTTTCGTGGGCGCGCGCGCTGCGCGGCTTCAAGGGCAGTTCAGGCATGGTCCGTCGACACCGACAGCGCGCGCCACCGCGAAAGCTCGTCGCGCACGAAGTCCAGCTTCGCCTCCACGCGGGCGACCGAGTCGGCGCCGAGCTGGATTCGCAGCGGCGGCTCGTCGGACGCGACGACCGAGACGATCGCCTGCGCGGCCTTGCGCGGGTCGCCCGGCTGCTCGTGGTTGCGGGTCGCCGCCCCGGCCCGGGTGGCGCCGGCCGTGGTCGCGTAGTCGGCGATCTCGCTGTCCGCGCGGTGCAGGCTCGACGAGTCGAGGAAGTCCGTGCGGAACAACCCCGGCTCCACCACCGTCACGCGCACGCCGAGCGGCGCCAGTTCCGCGTGCAGCGCCTCGGAAAGCGCCTCGACGGCGAACTTCGTCGCGCCGTACACGCCCCAGCCCGGCCCGGTCGTGAAGCCGCCGACGGAGCTGAGGTTCACCACGTGCCCCGCCCGCTGACGCCGCAGCACCGGCAGCACGGCGCGCGTCACGGCGAGCAGCCCGAACACGTTCGCGTCGAACACCGCGCGCACGGCCTCGTCCGACGCCTCCTCCACCGCGCCCAGCAGTCCGCGCCCGGCGTTGTTCACCAGCACGTCGATGCGCCCGAACCGGTCCAGCGCCGCCCCGACGGCGGCGGCCGCCTGTGCCTCGTCGGTGACGTCCAGTGCCACCGCGAGCACGTCCGGATGACCGGGGAACTCCTTCTCCACGGCGGCCGCCCGGCGCGCGGTCGCCACCACCTGGTCGCCGCGCTCCAGCGCCGCCCGCACGACCTCGAGCCCGAAGCCGCGCGACGCGCCGGTGACGAACCAGACGCTCATCGCGCCACCGCGCTCAGCGCCGCGAACTCGTCGTCGCTCAGCTCGAGCTCGGCCGCCGCGGTGTTGTCCTCCAGGTGCGCGACGCTGGAGGTGCCGGGGATCGGCAGCATCACCGGCGAGCGCTTGAGCAGCCAGGCCAGCGCGAGCTGCGAAGGCGACGCGCCGTGCTCGGCCGAGAGCTTCGCCAGCGGGCTGTCCGCACCCGCGAGCGAACCGGTGGCCAGCGGGAACCACGGGATGAACGCGATGCCCTCGGCCGTCACGTGGTCGAGCAGCGCCTCGGAGTGGCGGTCGGCGAGGTTGAAGCGGTTCTGCACCGAGACGATCGTCGCCGTCTGCTGCGCCTCGCGGAGCTGGTCGATCGAGACCTCCGACAGGCCGATGTGCCGGATCTTGCCCTCCGTCTGCAGTGCGGCGAGCTCCCCGACCTGCTCGGCGACGGGCACCTTCGGATCGATGCGGTGCAGCTGCAGCAGGTCGATGCGCTCGAGGCCGAGGTGGCGCAGGCTCAGCTCCACCTGCTGGCGCAGGTACTCGGGCCGGCCGACGGGGATCCACTGGTTCGGTCCCTGCCGCGTGAAGCCGGCCTTCGTCGCGATCACGAGGTCGTCGGCGTAGGGGTGCAGGGCCTCGCGGATGAGCAGGTCGGCCACGAACGGGCCGTACGCGTCGGCGGTGTCGATGAGCGTGATCCCGAGCTCGACGGCCCGGCGCAGCACGCGCACCGCACCCTCCGGGTCACGCGACTCGCCCCACACACCGGGGCCGGGCAGCTGCATCGCGCCGAAACCGAGCCGCACCACGGGCAGGTCACCGCCGATGGTGAACGTCCCCGACGCCTGCGCGGGCTGTGCGGACATGCCATCCTCCTCAAAGTGAACTGAACGTACAGTTCACTTTAGGCGGGTCCGCCCGGCCCCCGCAACCTCGTCCGGGGAAGCACCCCCTCGGAGTTTCCCCGGACGAGGAGGTCAGGTGTTCTTCGGGAACCCGAGGTTCACCCCGGCGTGTGAGGTGTCGGGCCAGCGCGACGTGACGACCTTGGTGCGCGTGAAGAAGTGGAAGCCCTCGGGCCCGTACGCGTGCGTGTCGCCGAACAGCGAGTCCTTCCAGCCGCCGAACGAGTAGTAGCCGACCGGCACGGGGATGGGCACGTTGACGCCGACCATGCCCACCTCCACCTCGTTCTGGAAGCGCCGCGCGGCGCCGCCGTCGCCGGTGAAGACCGCGGTGCCGTTGCCGTACGGGTTGGCGTTGACCAGGTTCAGCGCGTCGTCGAAGCTCGCCGCCCGCGCGACGGACAGGACGGGACCGAAGATCTCGTCGGTGTAGACCGACATCTCGGGCCGCACCCGGTCGAACAGCGTCGGGCCGAGCCAGAAGCCGCCCTCGGCGCCGTCGACCTCGATCCCTCGCCCGTCCACGACGAGTTCGGCGCCTTCGCCGACCCCGGCGTCCACATAGGACGAAACGCGGCCGTGGTGCGCCTTGGTCACCAACGGGCCCATCTCCGATTCCGGATCGCGCCCGTCCCCCACGCGCAAGCGCTCCATCCGCTCGGTGATCTTCGCGACGAGCTCGTCGCCGATCGGGTCGACGGCGACGACCACCGACACGGCCATGCACCGCTCCCCCGCCGACCCGAAGCCGGCCGACACGGCGGCGTCGGCCGCGAGGTCGAGGTCGGCGTCGGGCAGCACGACCATGTGGTTCTTCGCGCCGCCGAGCGCCTGCACCCGCTTGCCGTGGCTCGTGCCGGTCTCGTAGACGTAGCGCGCGATCGGCGTGGAGCCGACGAAGGAGATCGCCTTGACGTCGTGGTGCTCCAGCAGCCCGTCGACCGCGGCCTTGTCACCGTGCAGGACGTTGAAGGCGCCGGCCGGCAGCCCGGCCTCGGCCAGCAGCTCGGCGATGAACAGCGCCGCCGACGGGTCTTTTTCACTCGGCTTGAGCACCACGGTGTTGCCGCACGCCAGCGCGTTGGGCACGAACCACAGCGGCACCATCGCGGGGAAGTTGAACGGCGAGATCACGCCGACGACGCCCAGCGGCTGCGCGATCGAGTACACGTCGACACCGGTGGACGCGTTCTCGGTGAAGCCGCCCTTGAGCAGCTGCGCGGCGCCGCACGCGTACTCGACGTTCTCGATCGCCCGCGCCACCTCGCCCGCCGCGTCGGACTCGACCTTGCCGTGCTCGCTCGTGATGATCTTGGCGAGGTCGTGCTTGCGGGCGGCGAGCAGCTCGCGGAAGGCGAACAGCACGCGCGTGCGCCCGGCCAGCGACGTGCCGCGCCACCCGGGCAGCGCCGCCGCGGCCGCGGCCACCGCCAGGTCGACCTCGGCCGGTCCCGCGAAGTCCACCTTCGCCCGGACCTCGCCGGTCGCCGGGTCGTACACGTCGCCGGTGCGCCCGGCCGCGCCGGTGAACGGCTTGCCGTCGATCCAATGGCTGATGCGGTCGGTCACGACGTCGGCTCCTTCTCTCGGGTCGGTGTCCACCCGAGTCTCCGGGCGGGCGCCACGCGGACGCCATCGGCAACGTGTACGGACTCCCGCGCGCGGCCGTACAGTCTGTGCCTGCCGGTGCGGAAGGAGGGCCGAGACCGGATGTACCCGACCGTCTCCGACGTACTCGCGCTGCCGGTGCTGCGCCAGGGCCGGCCGCACGTCGTGGCGGGCAGCACGGGGCTCGACCGGCCGGTGCGCTGGGCGCACGTCGCCGAGGTCGCCGACATCGCCCACCTGCTGCGCGGCGGCGAACTGGTGCTCACGACCGGCGTCGCGCTGCCGGACGACGGGCCGTCCCTCGCCCGCTACGTCGCCGACCTCGCCGACGTGGGCGTGGCCGGCGTGGTCGTGGAGCTCGTGCGGCACTGGCACGACCGGCTGCCGAAGACGCTGGTCGAGACGGCCGAAGAGCGCGGCCTGCCGCTCATCACACTCTCGCGCGAGACGCGGTACGTCGCCGTGACCGAGGCCGTGAACGGGCTGATCGTCGACGCGCAGGTCGCCGAGCTGCGCGCGGCCGAACGCGTGCACGAGACGTTCACCGCGCTCACGGTCGCGAGCGCGGAGCCCGGGGTGGTGCTCGGCGAGGTCACGCGGCTGACGGACCAGCCGGTGGTGCTCGAGACGCTGGCCCACGAGGTGCTCGCCTACGACGCGGCGGGCACCGATCCCGGCGAACTGCTCACCGGCTGGCCGGCGCGGTCGCGGGTGGTGCAGCTGGGCGAACGGACGGGCTACCACGCGGGCGCCGGCTGGCTCGTGACCGTGGTCGGCGCGCGCGGCCACGACTGGGGCCGGCTCGTGCTGGTCTGCGCGGAGCCACCGCCGCACCGCTACCGGGTGGTGGCCGAGCGCGCGGCGTCGGCGCTGGCCGTGTACCGGCTGGTCACGCGGGACACCGACACGCTGGAACGGCAGGCGCACCGAGCGGTGCTCACCGAGCTGCTGGCCTCGCCGGCGCCGTCGGCGGAGCTGCTCGCGCGGGCGTCGGCGCTGGCTGTGCCGCTGCCAGGGCGGCGGCTGGTCGGGCTCGCGGTGCGGCCGCGGGTCGCGGCGTCGACGCGGCCGTCGCTGTCGACCCCGCCGCTGCTGCGGGAGCTGGCCGAGGCGACGGTGCTCGCCGCGCGGCGGGCCAAGGTGTCGGCGCTCGTGGCGGCGGACGAAACGGGCGTGCGGGCGCTGCTCGCGCTGTCGCCGGAAGCGCACATCGACGCGGTGCTGTCGCGGTTGGCCGCCGACATCCACGAGGCGCGGGCCAGCGCGCCCGGCGTGATCGCGGTGGGCACGACGGTCACCGGGCCCGCGGAGGCCCGCCGGACGCTGGTCGAGGCCGGACAGGTGGCCGCGGCGGCGCTGAGCGAAGGCGGTGACGGCAACGAGCGTCCGCTGCACCGGCTGCGAGACGTCCGGTTGCGGGGGCTGCTGCACCTGCTCGAGGGCGACGAGCGCGTGACGGCGTTCGCCGCGCGCGAGCTGGGACCGCTGCTGCAGCGCGACGCCGCCACGGGCAGCCGCCTGGTGCAGGCGCTGCGGCACTACTGCGCGCACGGCGGCAACAAGTCGGCGGCCGCCGTCGCGGCCCACACGTCGCGCACGGCGTACTACCAGCAGCTCGCGCGCATCGAGCAGGTGCTCGGGGTGCGGCTGGAAGACCCGGAGTCGATGCTCTCGCTCTACGTCGCACTCCTCGCTCACGACCTCACCGGTGACCCCACTCTTCCGGGGGAGGAAAGCTCACCCGGACGAGGAACACAGTGATCAGGTTCCGGCTGCCGATAGCCGATGTATGGTGTTTTCTTCCTTCGCTCCGATCGCGGCGGCCGTGCTCGGCCTCAGCGGGGTTTCGGCCCCGGCGCCCGCGTCGGCGCTCCAGCTGACCATGCACGAGACGACGGGCCGCATCAGCGCCGTTTCGCTCACCTGCGACCCCGCCGGCGGCACCCACCCGAAGGCCGGCGAAGCCTGCGCGACGCTCACGGGCGTCGACGGCGACATCTCGCGGATCAAGCCCCGGCTGCAGCGCTGCACGATGATCTACTCGCCCGTCGACGTCGCGGCGTTCGGCACGTGGCACGGCCAGCCGGTCACGTTCCACGCGACGTTCGCGAACAAGTGCGCCGCCGACGCCCAGACCGCGGGTGTGTTCGGCTTCTAACCACAGGGCGCGGGCGGGATTCGCGCGTCGAGGGCCCGGGCCCGGCTGAGGTTCCAGCCGGGCCAGCCGGCGCCGTCGACCAGGTCGTCGTCGTCCAGGCGCAGCACGATCGGTCCCGCCACGCACTCGGCGTTCGGCAGGCGCTCGACGACCACCGGCACGACGTCGGCGGAGAACCCCCGCAGGTACCGCACGTCGAGCGGCTTGCCCTGCTCCGCGCGATCGATGTTCGCGCCGGCGATGAGCGCCTCCGGATTCGCGACGGCCAGCGCCAGCACCGCCGCGACCGCCGTCCCGATCGCGGCGCGCGGCAGCCACGCCGAGCGCAGCGTGAGCAGCGCGGCGCCGACGAGCAGGAACACACAGCCGAGCCAGATCTCGCAGACCTCCACGAGCAGGCGCAGCACGGTGAAGCCGTAGGCCTCCTGGTAAGTCCACATGCGACTGAGTGCGGACAGGACGAGGACCAGGCTCAGCGCCGCGAGCGCACCCAGCAGGATCCGTTGCCGCAGGCGGTCTCGCGGCGTCGCCCGGGGCGCCCAGCGCAGGGCGGCCATGACGATGCCGAGCGTGAGGACCGTGCACGCGCACAGCTGCCAGAAACCGCCGCGGGCGTATTCGGCCGAGGTGAGGCCGCCGGTGTGCAGCACGTAACTGGTGCCGCCGAACAACTCGACGACCCGTACGAGCAGGTACACGGCGAAGAGCACGACCAAGGTCACGAGCGGGACCGTCCACACCAGACTGTCCTTGGTCGGCTTCGCGGTTGTTTCCCCGGCGCGGTGCGGCGGCCCGGCCAGGAGGTAGAACGCGCCGGCCGTGCCGAACAGCCCGGTGCAGAACAGGAATCCCCACCGCACGGCCGAATCCAGCCGCAGATCGGGCACGAGCTCTCCGACGAAGTGCGCGAAGGTCTCGTCGGCGCTCGTCAGCAACGGCACGAACACCACGAGCACCGCCCCCGCCGCCAGGACTGCGCCGAGCACCCGTCCGCGCCCCGTCCCCCTCCCTCTCAGCCCCCGCGCGACCCACGGCACCGCCCGGACCGCTTCGATCGGCACGGCGAGGGCGTCGTAGAACGCGGAGTTGACGGTGCGCGGCCCCACCACCGCCAAGGATCCGGCCACCCCCGCGGCCACCACGCACAGCACGAACAACCACTCCGACGTCCGCACCGCGCCGACCCCCAGCAGCAGGACCGCGAGCACCGCCCACGCGACCGTCGCCTTTCCCCGCTTCGGAGTTTCGGGCGTCCGCGCTCTCCGATCCACCAGGACGAGCACCGCCGCCACCACCAGCCCCGCGAGCACCCACCCGATCCCCGGCCGGTCGAGCGGCACCAGCGCCGCGGCCGCCACCCCGGCCACCCCCGCGGCCGGCAGGACCCCCGCCGCCATCGGCACGAGCGCCGACTTCGGCACCGGCCTCAGCAGCACCGGCGTGAACCCCTCCTCGGGCGGCGCCGCCACGGCCACCCCGGACTGCTGCTGCCCGACCGCCTCGCCGGGCTCCCCCGCAGCCGTGCGCTCGCCCGCCCGCAATGCACCGCCGGCCGCCGTGGCGCGCTCGGCACCCAGCGGCTCCTCGGCCTCCGGCGCGGCCGCACGTTCGGTCCCCTCCGACCCGTCTGACACTTCCGCCACGCCGCGCTCCCCGTCGGCCGCGCGCACGGTGCCAGCAGGCTCGCCGGCTGCCGGTTCGTCCGCTGGGGCGGCCCCCTCGGCTGCCCCAGCCGAACTGATCTCCGGCGGCGCCGCGTGCGCCGGCCTCGGCATTTCCTCGCTCAAGAAAAGTCCTCCGTGTTCGCGTTAGCAAATGTCGTTGCCTGGAAGCGCTCCAGACCACCGAGCGTGGAAACGATCAGGCCGGCAACGTGACGCGGATCCGGCATCCCGGCGTCGCGCCAGGAACCACGACCCCGGCCGGCTCCACGACGCCGATCGTCCCGCCGTGGAGTTCGACCACCCAGCGCGCGATGGCCAGCCCCAAACCCGTGCCGCCGCCGCCGGCGCGTTCGCCGCGGGTGAAGCGCTCGAAAACGCGGTCCCGGTCGGCGGCGGGAATGCCGGGGCCCTCGTCGCGGACCTCGATCCGCGCCTCGCCGGGCCGGACGACCGCGCGGACCTCCACCGAACCGCCGGCAGGGCCGTGCCGGGCTGCGTTCTCCAGCAGGTTCACCACGACCTGGTACAGGCGCTCGCGGTCGGCCGTCACGGCCGCGCCCGGCGGCGACACCGACACGTCGAAGCGCACCCCGCGCCCCGCGGCGGCCGCCATGGCTTCGGCTTCGGCGGCGACCTCGGCGAGCAGTTCTTCGAGGTCCACGCGCGAGAGGTCCAGTGGCAGCGTGCCCGCGTCGATCCGGGACAGGTCCAGCAGTTCGGTGACCAGGCGGCCGAGCCGTTCGGTCTGGTGCAAGGCCGTGCGCAGCGTCGCGGTGTCCGGGGAGGCGACGCCGTCGACGAGGTTCTCGAGCACGCCGTTCAGCGCGGTGATGGGCGTGCGCAGCTCGTGGGAGACGTTCGCGATGAGCTCGCGCCGCTGCTGGTCGGCGGTGGCGAGGTCGGCCGCCATCTGGTTGAACGCGTTCGCCAGCGAGCCCACCTCGTCGCGGGCGGTGGCGCGGATGCGGCGCGGGTAGTCACCCTTCGCCATCGCGCGGGCCGCCGCCGTCATCTCGCGCAGCGGCCGCGTCATGCCGTGCGCCAAGATCTGCGACGTGACCAGAGCGATGAGCATCGCGGTCACCGTCGTCGCGGGCGGCAGCCAGCCGATGCGGGCCCAGAAGAAGAGGAACGCGATCGCGCCCGCGGCCAGCATGAGGATCGCCAGCTTGAGCTTGATCGACCGGATCGGGTCGAGCGGTCTCGGCAGCAGGTCGACGACCTTCGACAGCAGCACCTTCACGCCGGCACCTCCAGTGCGTAGCCCACCCCGTGGACGGTGCGGATCAGGTCCGCGCCGAGCTTGCGCCGCAACGCTTTGATGTGGCTGTCGACCGCCCGCGTCCCCGCCCCGCCAGCCGGCACGGCCCAGTCCCACACCTCGCTCAGCAGCCGTTCGCGCGGCTGCACCGCCCGCGGCCGCCGCGCGAAGTGCACCAGCAGGTCGAACTCGATGGGCGTCAGCTGCGCGGCGACGCCGGCGCGCGCCACGCGCCGCTGCTCGATGTCGATCTCCAGGTCGCCCAGCACGATCCGCTCCGGCGCCGCCGCCCGCGCCGACCGCTCCACGCGGCGCAGCAGCGCGGAAACCCGGGCACTGAGCACCCGCATGGAAAACGGCTTGGTGAGGTAGTCGTCGGCCCCGACGCCCAGCCCCACGAGCAGGTCCGTCTCGTCGGCGCGCGCTGTCAGCATCAGCACCGGGACCGGCCGGCGCGCCTGGATCCGGCGGCAGACCTCCAGCCCGTCGAACCCCGGCAGCATCACGTCGAGCACCACGAGGTCCGGGTCCGCCGCGGCGTCGGCTTCCACCGCGGCCGGTCCGTCGTGCGCCAGGTCGACGGTGAACCCCTCCGCGCGCAGCCGGGCGGCGATCGACGCGGCGATCGTGAGGTCGTCCTCGACGACCAGCACCCGCCGTCCCCCTCTGTCCATGCCGCTGACTCTAGGGAACCGCTGTGGAGCCCATCCGGGTGAGCTGTGGAGATCTTGTGGAGATGTGACGTCCGGATTGCCCGGTTGTTACGACCGTAGTGTGACGCACGTCATGCACGGACCGGACGCGGAACGCAATCGACAGTCTGCGCCGAGGGCGTCCGAAGAGTGAACAGTCTGCCTCTGCCACCCGCCCGCGCACGGCGCGCACGATTCCGAAATGGAGGCGACGACACGTACGCACGCCGACGGCCGGGTGGAACTCGGCGACGTCCGGTCTCTGGAGGGCAGCCGGTTCTTCAACGCCGAACTGGCCCCGGTCCCGGTGAAGAAGCGAACCTGGACCACGTACAACTACTTCGCGCTCTGGATGGGGATGGCGCACAACATCCCCAGCTACGCCCTCGCGGCGTCGCTCATCGCGCTCGGCATGAACTGGGTGCAGGCGCTCATCACGATCACGATCGGCAACCTCATCGTGCTCGTGCCGATGCTCCTCAACAGCCACGCCGGCACGAAGTACGGCATCCCGTTCCCGGTGTTCGCCCGCGCCTTCTACGGCCTGCGCGGCGCCAACCTCGCCGCGCTGCTGCGCGCGTTCATCGCGTGCGGCTGGTTCGGCATCCAGACGTGGGTGGGCGGCGAGGCCATCTACGTGATCGTCGGCCGCCTCGCCGGCTCCGGCTGGCGCGATTCCGCCGTGGTCTGGGGCCAGCACTGGACGCTGTGGCTCAGCTTCGGGGTGTTCTGGATCGTGCAGATGCTCATCATCTGGCGCGGCATGGAAGCGGTGCGGAAGTTCGAGAACTGGACGGCGCCGCTCGTGTCCGTCGGCTTCCTCATCCTGCTCGGCTACGTGCTGGTGAAGGCGGGCGGCCTCGGCCCGATCCTCGAAGACGGCGGCAAGCTCGGCTGGGGTTCGGACTTCTGGAAGGTGTTCGCGCCGTCGCTGATGGCGATGATCGCGTTCTGGTCCACGCTCTCGCTCAACATGCCGGACTTCACGCGGTTCGGCGGCAGCCAGCGCAAGCAGGTACGCGGCCAGATCCTCGGCCTGCCGACGACGATGACGTTCATCGCGATCGTCGCCATCCTGACCACGTCGGGCGGCCACGTGCTCTACGGCGAGGACATCTGGGACCCGGCGCAGCTCGCGGACCGCTTCTCCAGCCCCGTCGTGGTGGTCGTCGCGCTGGTCGCACTGGTGCTGGCGACGATCTCGGCGAACCTCGCGGCCAACGTCGTGAGCCCGTCCTACGATTTCTCCAACGCTTTCCCGAAGCGCATCACGTTCGCGCTCGGCGGCCTGATCACGGGGATCATCGGCATCGCGATCCAGCCGTGGCGGCTCTACTCCGACCCGAGCATCTACATCTTCGCGTGGCTCGGGTTCTACGGCGGCCTGCTCGGCTCCGTCGCCGGGGTGCTCGTCGCCGGCTACTGGGTGATCAACCGGACCCGGCTGCGGCTGCTGGACCTCTACACCCGTGACGGGAGCTACTGGTTCCGCGGCGGCTGGAGCTGGCGCGCCCTCGTCGCGACGCTGGTGGGCGCGGTGCTCGCCGTCGGCGGCGCGTACGGCGGCCCGTTCCCCGCGGACGGTCTCATCCCGTTCCTCAAACCGCTCTACGACTACAACTGGGTGATCGGCTTCGCCGCGGCGTTCGTCGTCTCCGTGCTGCTCGCCCTGCCCATCACGAAGGAGGAGACAAGTGAGCGACCTGGTCCGAGCCGGATTGATCCAGCAGCGGTGGACGGGTGACAAGGAGTCCATGATCGCGAACGCCGTCGACGCCATCGGCAAAGCGGCTTCGCAGGGCGCCCAGGTCATCTGCCTGCAGGAGCTGTTCTACGGCCCGTACTTCTGCCAGATCCAGGACGCCGATTACTACTCCTACACCGAGGGCATCCCCGACGGGCCCACCACGAAGCTCATGCAGGAGGTCGCCGAGCGCCACGGGGTGGTGCTGGTGGTGCCGATGTACGAGCAGGAGCAGCCGGGCGTCTACTACAACACCGCGGCGGTGATCGACGCGGACGGGAAGTACCTGGGCAAGCACCGCAAGAACCACATCCCGCAGGTGCAGGGGTTCTGGGAGAAGTTCTACTTCCGCCCCGGCAACCTCGGGTACCCGGTGTTCGACACGGCGGTGGGCCGCATCGGCGTGTACATCTGCTACGAGCGCCACTTCCCCGAAGGCTGGCGCGCGCTGGGCCTGGCGGGCGCGAAGATCGTGTTCAACCCGTCGGCGACGAGCCGGGGCCTGTCGGAGTACCTGTGGCGGCTCGAGCAGCCGGCGGCCGCCGTGGCCAACGAGTACTACGTGGGCACGATCAACCGCGTCGGCGTGGAACCGCTGGGCGACAACGACTTCTACGGTCAGTCGTACTTCGTGGACCCGCGCGGTCAGCTCGTGGGCGAGGCCGCCTCGGACACCGAGGAGGAGATCGTGGTGCGCGACCTCGACCTGGGCCGGCTCGCCGAGGTGCGCGACCTGTGGGCGTTCTACCGCGACCGCCGCCCGGACAGCTACGGCCCGCTGGCGGAGGCCTGATGTCGACGACGCTCATCAAGGGAGGCCAGGTCGTTTCGCCGTCGGGCGCGGTGGCGGCCGACGTGCTGGTGGACGGCGAGCGCATCGCCGCCGTCGCCGCGCCCGGCGCGCTGCCACCGGCGGACGAGACGATCGACGCGACCGGCAAGTACGTGCTGCCGGGCGGGATCGACGCGCACACCCACATGGAGATGCCGTTCGGCGGCACGCACTCGGTGGACACCTTCGAGACCGGCACGATCGCGGCGGCGTGGGGCGGCACGACCACGATCGTCGACTTCGCCGTGCAGGCCAAGGGCACGTCGCTGCAGTCCACTCTGGACAAGTGGCACGGTAAGGCCGACGGGAACTGCGCGATCGACTACGGGTTCCACATGATCGTGTCGGACGTGAACGACTCCACGCTCAAGGAGATGCAGTCCTGCGTGGACGCCGGGGTCGGCAGCTTCAAGATGTTCATGGCCTACCCCGGCGTGTTCTACTCCACCGACGGCGAGATCCTGCTCGCGATGCAGAAGGCCCGCGAGATCGGCGCGACGATCATGATGCACGCCGAGAACGGCATCGCGATCGACCAGCTGGCCGCCCAGGCGTTCGAGGCCGGCCGGATCGACCCGCTGCAGCACGGGCTCACGCGGCCGCCGGAGCTGGAGGGCGAGGCGACCTCGCGCGCCATCCGGCTCGCCGCGGTCACGGGCGCGCCGCTCTACATCGTGCACCTCTCGGCGGCGCAGGCGCTCGCGGCCGTGGCGGAGGCGCGCAACGACGGGCAGAACGTGTTCGCGGAGACGTGCCCGCAGTACCTGTACCTGTCCATCGAGGACCTGGCGAGGCCGGGCTTCGAGGGCGCGAAGTTCGTGGCTTCCCCGCCGCTGCGGGAGAAATCGCACCAGGCCGACCTGTGGCGCGGGCTGCGGACCAACGACCTGTCGGTGGTTTCTACGGACCACTGCCCGTTCTGCTTCAAGGACCAGAAGGAGCTCGGCCGCGGCGACTTCCGCGCGATCCCCAACGGGATGCCGGGTGTCGAACACCGGATGGACCTGCTGCACCAGGGCGTGGTGGCGGGCGAGATCTCGCTGGGCCGCTGGGTCGAGACGTGCTCGGCGACGCCGGCGCGGATGTTCGGGCTGTACCCGCGCAAGGGCGTGATCGCCGCGGGGTCCGACGCGGACATCGTGGTCTACGACCCGGCAGCGAAGCAGACGCTCTCGGCCGAGACGCACCACATGAACGTGGACTACTCGGCGTACGAGGGGTTCGAGCTGACGGGGAAGGTCCACACGGTCCTCTCGCGCGGCCGGGTCGTGGTGTCGCCGGCCGGGTTCACGGGTGCGCCCGGGCACGGCACGTTCCTGTCCCGCGACCTGAACCAGTACTTGAGCTAGGGAGGCCGCCGTGGATTTCGGGGTCGTGCTGCAGACCGATCCGCCGGCGTCCGACGTCGTGCGGTTGATGAAAGCGGCGGAGGACCGGGGGTTCCGCTACGGCTGGACGTTCGACTCGTGCGTGCTGTGGCAGGAGCCGTTCGTGATCTACTCGCGGATCCTGGCGGAGACGTCCTCGCTGGTGGTCGGGCCGATGGTGACGTCGCCGGACACGCGCGACTGGTCGGTGATGGCGTCGACCTTCGCCACGCTCAACGACATGTACGGCAACCGCACGGTGTGCGGCATCGGCCGCGGCGACTCGGCCCACCGCGTCGTCGGCAAGCCACCGTCCACTTTGGCCACGGTGCGCGACTGCATGCGTGTGGTGAAGGACCTCGCCGAGGGCCGTGAGGTCACGATGAACGACACGACCGTGCGGATCCCGTGGGTGCGGGGCGGCCGGCTCGAGATGTGGATGGCGGGCTACGGGCCGAAGGCGCTGAAGACCGTGGGCGAGCACGCCGACGGCTTCATCCTGCAGTGCGCCGACCCGGCGATCGCGCGCTGGACGATCGGCTCGGTGCGCGAAGCCGCTCGGGAGGCCGGACGCGATCCGGGTGGCATCACGGTCTGCGTGGCGGCGCCCGCGTACGTCGGCGAGGACCTGGCGCACCAGCGGGAACAGCTGCGCTGGTTCGGCGGCATGGTCGGCAACCACGTCGCCGACCTCGTCGCGCGCTACGGCGACTCGGGGCCGGTGCCCCACGAGCTCACCGACTACATCAGCGCGCGCACGGGTTACGACTACAGCCACCACGGCCGGGCGGGGAACCCTTCGACGGACTTCGTGCCCGACGAGATCGTCGACCGGTTCTGCCTGCTGGGTCCTGCCTCCGCGCACGTCGCGCGGCTGCAGGAACTCGCGGCGCTGGGTGTGGACCAGTTCGCGCTGTACCTGATGCACGACCAGCGCGAGGAGACGCTGGCCGCGTACGGCAGTGAGGTCGTCGGGAAGCTCGTGACGTGAGCGTTCGGCGGTGCTCCGGTGCTCGGGGCACCGCCGATGCTGCGCCGGGAGCCGGTCGGCCTACGAGTGGTCTGATCCGCTGGATTCGCGGGCGTGGCCGGCACCGGCGGTGTTCTTTCGGCGGACCTTGTCGATCCCGCGCCGGCTCGTTCGACGCGTAGGCATGACTGAACTCACCGGAACCAAGAACCTCGACAACTACGGCAACGCGGAGCTCCCCTGGAGCCGCCCGCTCGACCTGCTCGTCCGCGACACCCCCACGGCCGACCTGGCCTTCTTCCTCACCACGGTCCGCGCCGACGGCCGCCCGCACACGGCCGCCGTGGGCGCGGTCTGGCAGGACGACACGCTCTACTTCGTCAGCGGCCCGGGCACCCTGAAGTCCCGCCTGATCTCCGGCAACCCGCACTGCGCGGTCGGCGTGCGCCTCGAGGGCGTCGACCTCACCCTCGAAGGCACGGCGACCCGCGTGACCGACCCGGCGGACCTCGAGCGCCTCGCCGCGGTCTACCGCTCCGGCGGCTGGCCCGCCACCGTCGCCGACTCCGCCTTCACGGCGCCCTACAGCGCCCCCAGCGCGGGCCCCGCCCCGTGGCACCTCTACCGCCTGTCCCTGCGCCGCGCCGTGGGCGTCGCCGGCGCGGAGCCGTACGGTGCCACGGAGTGGACGTTCGCGCAGTGAAGCCACCTTTCCCGCACGGGTGACGCGACCGGAGGGCCCGGCCGCGTCACCCTTTACCCGTGCCGCGAAGCGGTTCAGTCGACGTCGTTCATTTCAGCCTGGTTGCAGGAAATATTCGCGAGTAGCGCACCTGGATCGAACGCCGATCCACCACTGACGAATCGGCTTTCAGGCAAGGACGGCACCACCATGGAGATCGCGGAACGCGCGCAGGCCCTCGCGCTCAAGATCCGCAAGCACAAAGACGGCATCGAAACCGAGGAGGCGACCAAGAACGCCTTCGTGATGCCGTTCATCAGCACCGTCCTCGGGTACGACGTGTTCAACCCCGCCGAGGTGATTCCCGAGTTCACCGCGGACGTTGGCATCAAGAAGGGCGAGAAGATCGACTACGCGATCGCCCACAGCGGCCAGGTCCAGGTCCTCATCGAGGCCAAGAAGGTCAACGAACCCCTCCGCATCGAACACGCGTCCCAGCTGTTCAGGTACTTCTCGGCCACCAACGCGCGAATCGCGATCCTGACCAACGGCGAGGTGTACGAGTTCTACACGGACCTTGACGCCCCCAACCGCATGGACGCCAAGCCGTTCCTCGTGCTGGACTTCGCCGACATCGACGAAACCCTGCTGCCCGAACTGGCGAAACTGACCAAGGAGTCGTTCGACCTCGACTCGGTCATCAGCGCGGCCGGTGAGCTCAAGTACATCGGCCAGCTCAAGCGCATCCTCACCGCGCAGTTCAAGCAGCCCGAGGACGAATGGGTGCGGTTCCTGACGACGCGCGTGTATGACGGCGCTTTCACCCAACGTGTGCGGGAACAGTTCGGCCCGCTCGTGGAAAAGGCGATGCGCCAGTTCCTCAACGAGCAGGTCAACGACCGGCTCAAGAGCGCACTGGGTGGCCCGGACGGTGCCGCCTCGTTCTCCATCGGCTCGACGTCCAGGGCGGAGGCCGGGCCGGTGACGACGGCCTCCCCCGCACCAGCCGGGAGCGAGGAACAGAAGATCGTCACGACCGAAGAAGAGCTCGAAGGCTACCGGGTGATCCGCGCGATCGTCTGCGGCCAGGTGGCGGCCGAACGCGTCGCCGCGCGGGATGGGCAGACGTATTTCGCGGTGCTGCTCGACGACAACAACCGGAAGCCGATCGCGCGGTTGTGGTTCAACCGGGCGAAGAAGTACCTCGGGGTGTTCGACGAGAACAAGGCGGAGACCAAGATCCCCATCGCGGGCGTCGAAGACCTCTACCGGCACGCTGACCAGCTGCGTGCCACCGTCGCCCGGTACCTGGACCCGACGACCTCGGCGACGCCTGAACCGGCCGTCGCCGAGAACGGTGCCTCCTGGTGAGCCGAAGGCGGTGCGCCCGGATCGCCGAGGCGCACCGCCGGAAGACGGCTCAGTCGACGATGGCCTGGTAGACCAGCTGCCGCAGTTGTTGCCGGATCGGGTGGGTGCTCGAGGGGAGGAGCTGGGTGTAGAACGCGACCGTCAGGTCTTCCACCGGGTCCACCCAGAACGCCGTCGACGCGGCGCCGCCCCAGGCGAATTCGCCGGGGCTGGAGAGGGTTTTCGCCTTGATCGGGTCTTCGAGGACGGAGAAGCCGAGGCCGAAGCCGAAGCCGTCGAAGGGCATTTCGGCGAAGAGGGGGCGGCCGTAGGCCTCCAGGTCCACGTGGCCTGGCAGGTGGTTGCTGGCCATCAGGTCCACCGTCCGCGGCCCGAGCACCCGCACGCCGTCCAGGGAGCCGCCGCGCAGGAGCATCTGGGTGAAGCGGTGGTAGTCGGCCGCGGTGGAGACCAGGCCGCCGCCGCCGGAGAAGCAGTCGGGGCGAGCGGTGCCGAGGGCGCCGAAGGCGTCGTTGCGCACGGGCTGCTTGGTGCGCGGGTGCGCGAGGTACAGCGTGGCCAGGCGGTCGGTTTCCTTGGTCCAGAAGCCGGTGTCCGTCATGCCGAGCGGGCCGAAGATGCGTTCCGCGAAGACCTCGTCCAGCGGCTTGCCCGCGAGCACCTCCACGAGCCGCCCGAGGACGTCGGTGGCGACGGAGTAGTTCCACTCGCTGCCGGGCTGGAACACGAGCGGGAACCCGGCCCACGCGCGGCTGCAGGCGGCCAGGTCCAGACCCGGTGGCGTGCCCCACTCGTAGCCCTGCGCGCGGTACATCGCATCGATCGGGTGCGTGTGGTGGAAGCCGTAGGTCAGGCCGGCCGTGTGCGTGAGCAGGTGCCACAGCCGGATCGGCTCGGTCGCCGCCTCCGTGACGGGCCGCAGCGCCGAGCCCTTGGCGTAGACCTGCGGCACCGCGAACTCGGGCAGCCACTGGGAAATCGGGTCGGTGAGGTCGATCAGGCCCTCTTCGACGAACGTCATGGCCGCCACCGAGGTGATCGGCTTCGTCATCGAGAAGATGCGCCAGATGGTGTCGTGTTCGACGGGCGCGCCCGACTCCGTGTCGCGGTCGCCGTGGGAGGCGACGTGCACGACGCGCCCGTGCCTGCTGACCACCGCGAGGTAACCGGGCAGCCGCCCGTCGTCCACGTAGGCATCGAAGTGCCGGTCGATCCGCTTGAGCCGTTCACCGTCGAACCCCGCCGAAGACGGGTCGGTCTCCACGTTCATGGCCGCCAGGTTAGCGGTTTTCCGCGGCCCGTTCGGCCGCCTTCTCCTCGCGCCACGCCTCGTCGTTCTTGCCCTCGCGCCAGTACCCGGAGATCGAGAGCGCCTCCTTCGGCACCCCGCGCTCCCCGAGCAGGTACCGGCGCAGCTCGCGGACGAACCCGGCCTCGCCGTGGACGAACGCGTGCACGCCGGCCCCCGGCCACGGCAGCGCCTTCACCTCGGCGGCGAGATCGGCGCCCGCCGAGCGGTGCAGCCAGGTGATCTGCGCGTCGGCCTTCGTCACGAGCGGCTGCTGCTCCGCCGCGTCGGACACGAGAAGGAACACGTGGGCGCGGGCCCCGGCCGGCAGGACCTCCAGCGACGACGCGATGGCCGGCAGCGCGGCTTCGTCGCCCACGAGCAGGTGCCACGCCGCGTCGGGCCGCGGCGAATACACGCCACCCGGGCCGGAGACCAGCAGCTCGTCGCCGGCCTGGGCGCGCATCGCCCACGGCCCGGCGAGCCCCTCGTCGCCGTGGACCACGAAGTCGAGCACGAGTTCGCCGGCCGCTTCGTCGTAGGAGCGGACGGTGTACGAACGCATCCGCGGGCACTGCTCGCGCGGCAGCTCCGCGCGGATGCGTTGCAGGTCGAACGGCTCCGGGTACTCGACGCCCGGCACCTTGAAGATCACCTTCACGTACGCGTCGGTGAAGTCGTTGGGCGTGAACTCACGCAGACCCTCGCCACCGGCCACGATCCGGATCATGTGCGGAGTCAGGTTCTCCTTGCGCAGAACCGACAGGCGCACGGCCGGCCTCCCCTTGCGCGCCGGAGCTTCGGCCATCGGACACCACCCATTCACTAAGGTTTGCCTAATCTCGCTCCACCGTACGCGCCCGCCCCCCGCCCCGCCTAGCGGTACTCGTCACGCGGCCGCACGCGGATCGCTCACCCGCGTGTTCTGGAACGACGTGACCAACCAGCCCGCGGTCTCGCGGACCAGCACGAACGTCACCGTGCTCACGCGGCCCTGCGCTGCGGCGTCGCCCCCGTCGAGCGCCGAACCGCCGCCGGACACGACGATCGCGACGTCTTCACGCGGGAACCGCACCGACGCTTCGCCGAAACCGCCCAGCTTCGACCCGCGCAGCGGCCCCTCGAACAACGCGCGGTGCGAGCTCTCGATCTGCTCGCGGCCGGGCAGGTTCAGCCCGAAGAACGTCACGTAGTCGGCGTCTTCGGTGAAGAGCTCGGCATACGCGGTGGCGTCGCCGCTGTTCCAGGCGTCGGCGAGGCGGCCGAGCACGGCGAGGACTTCTTGCTGACGAGTCATGGGTTGCACTCCTTGTCGAACGGCGTTCGCCTCAACGAACACCGTTCTACTCGCGAACACCGTTCGCGTCAAGCCGCACGACGGCTACCCTGATCGCCATGACCGTTCCGCCGCCGCCCTGGCGCCGCGCCCCGAACCCGCGCCGGCGCGCGGAAAAACCCGTGCTGTCCCGGGACCTGGTGGTGAAGACGGCGCTGGGCATCCTCGCCACCGAGGGCTTCGAAGCCGTCTCGATGCGGCGGGTCGCGCAGCAGCTGGAGACCGGGCCGGCGTCGCTGTACGCGCACGTGGCCAACAAGGAGGAGCTCGACGAGCTCATGCTCGACGCGGTGCTCGGCGACGTGCCGGCGCCCGAGCCGGACCCGGCGCGCTGGACCGAACAGGTCAAGGAACAGGTGCGCGAGCAGGTGCGCGCGATGGTCGCGTACCCGGGCATCGCGAAGGTCGCGTGGCACACGCCGGTACCGGTTACGCCGAACTCGCTGCGGCAGGGCGAAGTGATGCTGAAGATCCTGCGCGCGGGCGGCCTCGACCTGAAGCAGGCGATGTACGCGGGAGACGCGTTGAGCTTGTACGCCAAGGCGTACGCGTACGAGGCGAGCAGCTGGACGTTCGGCGACTACGACGAAGCCGAGGTCGCCGAACGCGGGCGCCAGATGGCGGACTACATGCGGTCGCTGCCGGCGGGGGCGTTCCCGAACCTGCTGCACGCCGGGGAGTTCTTCACCGAGAACACGAGCACGGAACGCTTCGAGTTCGCGCTCGCGCTGTTCGTCGGCGGGTTGCAGGCGCTCGTCAGGACGTGAGCACGATCTTGCCGCGCGTGTGCCGCTGCTCCAGCTCGCGGTAGGCGTCCTGCACCAGCGCCAGCGGGTACGTCGCGGCGATCGGCACCTCGAGCAGGCCCTTGTCCACCAGCGCGGCGAGGTCGCGGACGACGTCGGCGCTGGCCGCGGCCGAGTTGCCGTCGGTCTTCACGTTGTACTTCTGCGCGGCGGCGAAGTCGATGACGGTGTCGATCCGTCCCGTGTAGACACCCAGGCGCAACGCCAGGTCCACGTAACCGTTTCCGAAGGTGTCGATGAACGCGTCGACCTTGCCGCCGGTGACCTCGCGGATCCGGTCCTCGAGCCCCTCGCCGTACGCCACGGGGACCACGTCGTGCTCACGCAGCCACGCGTGGTTGGCCTCGCTCGCGATGCCGACGACGGTCGCGCCGGTGAGCTTCGCCAGCTGCACGACCAGCGAGCCGACGCCGCCCGCGGCACCGGAGACCACCAGGGTGTCGGGCTCGCGCACGTGCGTCGCGCGCACCGCGGCGTACGCGGTGGTGCCGGCGACGAACAGCGCGCCCGCGACCTCCCACGGCACGTCGGCGGGCTTCGGCGTCAGGTTCCCCGCCTCGGCGACCACGAACTCGGCCTGGCTGGACCGGGTGTGCACGAAGCCGATGACCTCGTCCCCCACCTGGATCTCGTCGACGCCCGCGCCCACCTCGGCGACGACGCCGGCGAGGTCGCTCCCCTGGCCGGACGGGAACGCCGAGGGCCACTGCTGCGCGAACGCGCCTTCGCGGATCGCGGCTTCACCGGGGTTGATGCCGGCGGCTCTGACCTGCACGAGAACTTCGCCGTGGCCGGGCACCGGACGAGGGACGTCCTCGACCCGCAAGACGTCGATCCCGCCGTGTTCGCTGTACCTGACCGCATGCGGCATGAGCGACTCCCTCGTTCGTCGATACTTCGACCAACGAACCATCAGCTCCGTTTATGCCCGCTGAGCGGAAATTCAGCCGACCAGGCGGCGGACCACACCGTCTGCGAGCAAGCGCCCGCGGTCCGTCAGCACCGCGCGGCCGCGACTGTCCAGAAGGGACGGCTCCAGCAGTCCTTCCGCCGCCGCGGCGCGGGCTTCGGCGACGCCGGCGGCGTCGAGCGCGTCGAGCGGAAGTCCTTCTGCGACACGGAGTTCGAGCATCACTCGTTCGAGGTGGCGGTCTTCGTCGGTGAGCACCTCACGACCCGCCTCGGGACTCGTGCCCTCGGCGAGCAGCGACGCGTACTTGGCCGGGTGCTTGACGTTCCACCAGCGCACGCCGCCGACGTGGCTGTGCGCGCCGGGGCCGGCGCCCCACCAGTCGCCGCCCTGCCAGTAGCCGAGGTTGTGGCGGCAGCGCGCCCCCTCGTCCGCCGCCCAGTTCGACACCTCGTACCAGCGCAGCCCGGCGGCCGAGAGCACGGAGTCGATCACCTCGTAGTCGGTGGCGAGCACGTCGTCGTCGGGCGCGGGCAGTTCGCCGCGGCGCACCCGGCGGGCGAGCGCGGTGCCCTCCTCGACGATCAGCGCGTACGCCGACACGTGGTCGACTCCCGCGGACAGCACGGCGTCGAGCGAGGCCCGCAGGTCCTCGGGCCGCTCGCCCGGCGTGCCGTAGATGACGTCGAGGTTCACGTGCTCGAAGCCGGCGGCCCGCGCCTCGCGCGCGGCGTCGACCGGCCGGCCCGGCGTGTGGACGCGGTCGAGCACCTGCAGCACGTGCCGCGCCGCCGACTGCATCCCGAGCGACACGCGGGTGTACCCCGCCGCGCGGATGCGTTCGAAGAACTCCGGCGACGTCGACTCCGGGTTCGATTCGGTCGTCACCTCCGCGCCCGGTGCGAGGCCGAACGCGCCGCGGACCACGTCGAGCACCTCGCCCAGCCCGTCGGCCCCGAGCAGTGACGGCGTGCCCCCGCCCACGAACACCGTCTCCGCGGCGGGCGGCTCACCCAGCACCCGCGCGGCCAGCTCCAGCTCGCGCCGCAGCCCGTCGAGCCACGACCGCGGCGAAGCCGCCGAGCCCAGCTCACCGGCGGTGTAGGTGTTGAAGTCGCAGTACCCGCAGCGCGTGGCGCAGAAGGGCACGTGCACGTACACCCCGAAGGGCCGTTGCCCCAGCCCGGCCAGGGCGTTTTCGGGCAATCCGGTCTCGAGGGGCTCAACGACGTCACGCACAGGCACGATGTCCATTGTCCCTCTCCGCGCCGGGTGCCCGGGACGGCCCCGCGCCACCCAGGCGGAACTTCGGCAGCCGAACGAAGCGCGGCGGCACCGGCCGTCCTCCCAACCGCGCGCCACCGCCGCCGGGAATACGTCCTCCGGGAGCGTAAAACCGCAGGCAGGGGGCACCCGCCAGCCACATCCGGAGCGCGTGCGCAAGCCCCCGGTGAGGCTTCTCCCACGATCCGGACGCGCCTGGACCACGTTCTGGACGCGTGGTTATCTGGTCGCGTGAGTCCTGCCGGTGTCCTGCTCGTGGCGCGTCGCCACGTCGACCTGTTGCGCGTCGCGAGCGCGCTCTGCCGGCCTGTCCGCTGACTCCCGACGCCCGACCAGCCCACCACACCTGGACAGCCGGCGCCGGACCCGCCGCGATCCACGCTGCCCGGAAAGCGGGCCGAACGCGGGCCGGAGCCACGAACCCGGAGGACTCCTCATGGCCTCTCCCACGCGCGAAACCCCCGCGAAGAGCCGTCCGCGGCAGAAGCGCGGTGAGGGACAGTGGGCGCTCGGCTACCGCGAACCGCTGAACCCCAACGAACGCTCGAAGAAGGACGACCACCCGCTCAACGCCCGCGCGCGCATCGAGAACATCTACGCCCACCGCGGCTTCGACTCGATCGACCCGGGTGACCTGCGCGGCCGCTTCCGCTGGTTCGGCCTGTACACGCAGCGCAAAGAAGGCATCGACGGCGGCCGCACGGCGACGCTGGAGCCCGAAGAGCTCGACGCCCGCTACTTCATGATGCGGGTGCGCATCGACGGCGGCATGCTCACCACGCAGCAGCTCGCCGTGCTGGCGGAGATCTCGCAGACGCACGCGCGCGGCACCGCGGACATCACCGACCGGCAGAACATCCAGTACCACTGGATCCAGATCGAGGACGTGCCCGCGATCTGGCAGAAGCTCGAGAACGCCGGCATGACGACCATGGAGGCGTGCGGTGACAGCCCGCGCGTGATCCTCGGGTCGCCCGTCGCCGGGATCGCGGCCGACGAGATCATCGACGGCACGCCCGCCCTCGAGGAGATCAAGCGCCGCTACATCGGCGACCCGCAGTTCGCCAACCTGCCGCGCAAGTTCAAGACGTCGATCTCCGGGCAGCAGGACGTGGCCCACGAGATCAACGACGTCGCGTTCGTCGGCGTGAACCACCCGGAGCACGGTCCCGGCTTCGACGTCTGGGTCGGCGGCGGCCTGTCGACCAACCCGATGATCGGCCGGCGGCTCGGCGCGTGGGTGCCGCGCGACGAGGTGCCCGACGTCTGGGCCGGCGTGATCGGCGTCTTCCGCGACTACGGCTACCGCCGGCTGCGTTCGCGGGCCCGCATCAAGTTCCTCGTGAAGGACTGGGGCCCGGAGAAGTTCCGCGAGGTGCTCGAGAAGGAGTACCTCAAGCGCGAGCTGATCGACGGCCCCGCGCCCGAGGTGCCGCCGAACCCGATCGACCACGTGGGTGTGCACGAGCAGGTCGACGGCAAGTTCTACGTCGGCGCCGCCCCGATCGCCGGTCGCGTGAACGGCGAGACGCTCCTGGCCGTGGCGAAGGCCGCCGAGCGCGCCGGCTCCGAGCGGGTGCGGCTCACGCCGCAGCAGAAGCTCGTGGTCCTCGACGTGCCCGAGGCCGAGGTGCCGGGTCTGGAGACCGAGCTCGCCGAGCTGGGCCTGCAGACGAAGCCCTCGCCCTGGCGGCGCAGCGTGATGGCCTGCACGGGCCTGGAGTTCTGCAAGCTCGCGATCGTCGAGACGAAGGCCCGCGCGCAGGCGCTGGTCGCCGACCTGGAGCAGCGGCTCGCCGACATCCAGGGCGACCTCGAGAACCCGGTGACCGTGCACCTCAACGGCTGCCCCAACTCGTGCGCCCGCGTGCAGACCGCCGACATCGGGCTCAAGGGCCAGATCGTCACCGACGCCGAGGGCAAGCAGGTCGAGGGTTTCCAGGTGCACCTGGGCGGCGGCCTCGGCGCTGACGCCGGGTTCGGCCGGAAGCTGCGCGGGCACAAGGTGATCGCCGACGAGCTGTCGGACTACGTCGAGCGTGTGGTGCGCGCCTACCTCGCCGGCCGCGAGCCGGGCGAGCGGTTCGCGCAGTGGGTCGCGCGCGCCGACGAGGGCGTGCTGCAGTGACCTCGACCGAACGGGCGGTGCCCTACTACTGCCCGTTCTGCGGTGACGAGGACCTGCGCCCGGCCGACGACGGCGGCTGGCTCTGCGGCGGTTGCCGGCGCCGGTTCTCGGTGAAGTTCCACGGACTGTCCCTACCGGAGGAGACGCTTCGATGACGGCCACAGCTGACTACCGGACCCTGGCCGAACGCGCGGAGAAGGAGCTGGCCGAGGCGACGGCGGCCGAAGCACTGCGCTGGACGGTCGAGCAGTTCGGCGACGACTTCATCGTCGCGTCGAACATGCAGGACGCCGTGCTCATCGACCTGGCCACGCAGGTGAAGCCGGACGTGAACGTGCTGTTCCTCGAGACCGGCTACCACTTCGCCGAGACCATCGGCACGCGCGACGCGGTCCAGACCGTGTACCCGGGGGTGAACATCGTCAACGCGCAGGCCGAGCAGAGCGTGGCCGAGCAGGACGCGGAGTACGGGAAGAACCTGTTCGAACGCGACCCCAACCAGTGCTGCTTCCTGCGCAAGGTCGTGCCGCTGCGCTCGACGCTCTCGCAGTACTCGGCGTGGGTCACCGGCGTGCGCCGCGTGGACGCGCCGACGCGCGCGAACACCCCGATCGTCACGTGGGACGAGCGCAACGGGCTCGTGAAGATCAACCCCATCGCCGCGTGGTCCGACGACGAGTTCAACGGTTACATCCGCGACCACGGGATCCTCGAGAACCCGCTGGTGTCGGTGGGTTACCTGTCGATCGGGTGCGCACCGTGCACCGCCAAGGTGGAGCCGGGACAGGACCCGCGCAGCGGCCGCTGGGCCGGCCAGTCGAAGACCGAGTGCGGACTGCACGGCTGAGGAAGGACCGATGACCACTCTCGAACCCGCCACCGACGCCCCGCCGTCCGGCGCCGTGCCCGGGGAGCGAGCTCCGCAGGAGCCCGCCACCGCGATCGCCTCCGACAACCTGGCCGCGCTGGAATCCGAGGCCATCCACATCTTCCGCGAGGTCGCGGGCGAGTTCGACCGGCCCGTGATCCTGTTCTCCGGCGGCAAGGACTCGACGCTGCTGCTGCACCTGGCGATCAAGGCCTTCTGGCCCGCGCCGGTGCCGTTCCCGTTGCTGCACGTGGACACCGGCCACAACTTCGACGAGGTCATCGCCTTCCGCGATCACGTCGTCGAGAAGCACGGGCTGCGCCTGGTCGTGGCGAAGGTGCAGGACTGGATCGACGACGGTCGCCTCGAAGAGCGCGCCGACGGCATGCGCAACCCGCTGCAGACCACGCCGTTGCTCGACACGATCGCGGAGAACAAGTTCGACGCGGTCTTCGGCGGCGGCCGGCGCGACGAGGAGCGCGCGCGGGCGAAGGAGCGGATCTTCAGCCTGCGCAACGCGTTCGGCCAGTGGGAGCCGCGCCGGCAGCGCCCGGAGCTGTGGAACCTCTACAACGGCCGCCACCGCCCCGGTGAGCAGGTGCGGGTGTTCCCGTTGTCGAACTGGACCGAGGCGGACGTGTGGAACTACATCGCCCGCGAGGAGGTCGAGCTGCCCTCGATCTACTACGCGCACCGGCGCGCGGTCTACCAGCGTGACGGCATGTGGCTCACCGAAGGCCCGTGGGGCGGGCCGCGCGCGGGCGAAGACGTCCGCGAGCTGTCGGTGCGGTACCGGACCGTGGGCGACGGTTCGTGCACGGGGGCGATCGAGTCCACCGCGAGCACGGTGGACGAGGTGATCGCGGAAGTGTCGGCGTCGCGCTTGACCGAGCGCGGCGCGACGCGGGCCGACGACCGGATGTCGGAGGCCGCGATGGAGGACCGCAAGCGGGAGGGCTACTTCTGATGAGTTCGCTGCTGAGGCTCGCCACCGCGGGCAGCGTCGACGACGGCAAGTCGACCCTGGTCGGGCGGCTGCTGTACGACACCAAGTCCGTGCTGGCCGACCAGCTCGACGCCGTCACGCGAGCGTCTGTCGACAAGGGACTGTCCACTCCGGACCTGTCGTTGCTGGTGGACGGGCTGCGGTCCGAGCGCGAGCAGGGCATCACCATCGACGTGGCCTACCGCTACTTCGCCACCCCGAAGCGCTCGTTCGTGCTGGCCGACACGCCGGGGCACGTGCAGTACACGCGCAACACCGTCACCGGTGCCTCGACCGCGCAGCTGGCGGTGCTGCTGGTGGACGCGCGCAAGGGCGTCGTGGAGCAGACCCGGCGCCACGCCGCGGTGCTGGCGCTGCTCGGGGTGCCGCGGCTCGTGCTGGCGGTGAACAAGATCGACCTCGTCGACTACGACGAGGAAACCTTCACCGTGATCGCGAAGGAATTCACCGCCCACGCCGAATCACTGGGTTACCCGCGCGACGCCGTCGTGACCATCCCGGTCTCGGCGCTGGAGGGCGACAACGTCGCCACGACGTCGGAGCGCACGCCGTGGTACGACGGACCGTCGCTGCTGGCACACCTGGAGACGGTGCCGGTCGCGCCGGACCCGCACGAGGCCGCGTTCCGCTTCCCCGTGCAGTACGTCATCCGCCCCCGCACGCCCGAGCACCTCGACTACCGCGGCTACGCCGGGCAGATCGCCGCCGGCACCGTGCGCCCGGGTGATGAGGTCGTGGTGCTGCCCGCCGGCCTGCGCAGCACGGTGGAGCGCATCGACACGGCCGACGGCCCGCTCGACGAAGCCGGCGCGGGTACCTCGGTGACGCTCCTGCTCGCCGACAACCTCGACATCTCGCGCGGCGACCTGATCGCCGTGGCCGACCGGCCGCCGCGGATCACCGACGAGCTCACCGCGACTCTGTGCTGGCTGTCGTCCAAGCAGCTCAAGCCGGGCGCCCGGGTGCTGGTGAAGCACGGCACGCGCACGGTGCAGGCGATCGTCACCGGACTGACCGCTCGCTTCGACGAGCAGACGCTGTCCAGTGTGGACGAACCGGAGTCGCTGAAGCTCAACGACATCGGCCGCGTCGAGCTGCGGCTGGCGGAGGCGCTGGGTGTCGACGACTACGCCGCGAGCCCGCGCACGGGCGCGTTCCTCGTGATCGACCCGAAGGACGGCGACACGCTCGCCGCCGGGCTGGTCGGCGAACGGTTCGCGTGACGCCGCCCCTCGTCCCCGTCGCGCACGGCAGCCGCGACCCCCGCTCGGCGGCGACCGTGCGGGGGCTCGTGGAGCGCGTGCGCGCGCAGGCGGCGGACCTCGAGGTGTACGAGTCGTTCCTGGACCTCTCGGAGCCGCGCGTCACCGACGTCCTGCGCCGCTTGTACGAGCAGGGCCACCGGTCGGCGGTCGTCGTGCCGCTGCTGCTGGGCAGCGCGTTCCACGCGCGGGTGGACCTGCCCGCGCTCGTCACCGAGGTCCAGGGCGAGTGCCCGGGTTTCGACGTGCGCGTGTCCGACGTACTCGGCGTCGATCCCGTGCTCGAAGAGGTCGCCCTCGACCGGCTGGCCGGCGCGGGCCTCGGACTCGGCGACGGGGTTGTGGTGAGCGCTGTCGGCTCGTCGAACGCGGGAGCCAACGCGGCCGTCGCGGATCTGGCCGCGCGCTGGGAGGCGGACCTGGACCTGCCCGTCACCGAGGCGTTCGCGAGCGCCGCGCAGCCCGACGTGCCGGCCGCCGTGGCGCGGCTGCGGGAGCGCGGGGTGCGGCGGGTCGTCGTGGCGTCGTGGTTCCTCGCGCCGGGCCTGCTGCCCGACCGGATCGCGGCGCTGGCGCGCGAGGCCGACCGGGGCGTGTTCCTGGCCGAACCGCTGGGCACCGACCCGCGCGTGGCGGCCGCGGTGCTGCGCCGCTACGACGGAGCCGTGCTCAAGGTACCGGCTCAGTAGCACGGTCCGCCGCAGGTCAGCGGGTAAAGCTGAATCTGATACGCGTTTTGGTGCACGTCATTGCCAGATCTTCACCGTCCGCACCTGGGAACGGGAAATCCTTGACGGACTAGGTGACCCGTCGGTAACTACCTAAGCGTCGCGACTTCCCTCCCGTCCCCGTACCGGAAACAGGTGGAGCAGATGAAGTCAGCCCTGCGCGAGATCGTTCCCGTGGCCGCCCTCGCCGCCGGCGGCGTGCTCACGTTCGCCGTTCCGGCCTCGGCCGCCACCACCGTCACGTTCGACTGCCAGGCCGACGCACCCGTCGTCGGCCCGCAGCAGCTCACCCTCACGCAGAACGCCGACGTGACCGCGCCCGCGACCGTCGCGCCCGGCGGCACGCTCGACGTGGTGGTGGACCCGGCGGCCAATGCCGTGCCCGCCGAGGTCAGCGGCTACCAGGTGAAGGAGATCAAGGACTTCGCCCTGAAGATCCCCGTGCCGGCGAACTCGACGTTCGTCGGCGCCGACCTCACGGGCGGTTCGGGCCTCGGCTCGACGCCGCCGGAGATCACCGTGTCCGGCGGCGTCGCCACGCTGGCGTTCCCCGGCCCGATCGCCGGCGGCGCGTCGTTCGAGCTGCCGACCGTGACCGTGCACCTCACGGCGGGCTCGGCCGGCACGATCGAGACGAAGCTGGCCGGCACGAGCTACGACGACCCCGGCCTCACCTTCACGGCCGTCGTGAACCAGCTCGTCGACATTTCGGCGCCGACGGCGTGCTTCCCGTCGCCGAGCCCGGTGTTCACGACCACCACCGTCGGCTGACGGCACTCCGGGGGCCGCCCCGCGCGGGGCGGCCCCGGCGCACGTCACAGCGGTCGCCGCGGTCCGGTGTGCGAGGGTGGTGCCATGGTTGACGAACTGGTGCACTACGACGTGGTGGGCGGCACCGCCACGATCACCCTCGACTCCCCGCACAACCGCAACGCCCTCTCCGCGCAGTTGCGCCGCGAGCTGTCCGGCTCGCTCGACAAGGCCATCGCGGACGACGCGGTGCGCGTGGTGCTCCTGACCCACACCGGCCCCGTCTTCTGCGCGGGCATGGACCTGAAGGAAGCCCGCGGCGCGGGCGCCGGCGACCAGGGCGTCAACGAGTTCCCGAAGATCCTGGACCAGCTCTGGACGAGCCCCAAGCCCGTCGTCGCGCGCCTCGCCGGCCCCGCCCGCGCCGGCGGCATCGGCATGGTCGCCGCGTGCGACATCGCCATCGCCGCCCCCGAAGCGACGTTCGCCTTCTCCGAAGTCCGCATCGGCGTGGTCCCGGCGATCATCTCGCTCACCGTGCTCCCCCGCCTGAACCCCCGCGCCGCCCACGAACTCTTCCTCACCGGCGACGTCTTCGACGCCCAGCGCGCCGCGGAGATCGGCCTCCTCAACGCCGTCGTCCCCGCCACGGAACTCGACGAGACCGTCCAGAAGTACCTGAACTCCCTCACCCTCGGCGGCCCCAAGGCCCTGGCAGCCACCAAGACCCTCCTGAGCCAACCCCGCCCCGCCACCCCCTCCGACGGCTTCGCGGCGATGAACGAACTCTCCACCACCTTCTTCGCCAGCGAAGAAGGCCAAGAAGGCATTTTGGCCTTCGCCCAAAAACGCAAACCAAACTGGGTCCCCGAAGACTAACCGAACCAACCCAGCCCACACACAAAGAAAAACAACCGCACCTTCACCACACAACTCACCAGTGCACCCAGCCCTGGCCCTGCACCTCGATCCCCGCCTTCTCCGCGGTCTGGACCACGTGTCAAGGTACTCTTTCCCGCCTTGACTCGTGGTCCAGACCGTGGCGACCATCAAAGATCGGGGTGCCCACGCAACCACCCCGTGCGCAACGTTGCGCGCCAGCGCAACGAGCCGCCCGACCAAACCGCACCGGCCAGGCCTAGCCGCGTTGGTGCGTGGCGTAAGAGGCGCTGCGGCAACGATCAAGACTCGGCGAGAATCACCGTCAACCGCCAGGAATCCGCTTTCCCACCAGCCGGCCCCAACGCCCGCTGAGCGTCCGACAACACACTCCGTACCGCCAGATACGTCTTCGGATCCGCCTGCTTCAACACATCCGACCCCGTCCAGATCAGCACGTGCTCCCCGGCCGGCAGCCACGACAGATCCGTCAACAGGTCGTACAGCGCATCCAGGTTCCGCCCGAAGTACTCCGGAAACGACATCGCCGCCGCGATCGCGTCGAGCGTCGTCGCCTTGTCGGCCGTCGCACCGTTCACCACGTGGGGATACGCGCCCCTCGCGAAGGCTTCGTCCGCGGCGGCCTTCGCGTCGCCTCCGGTGGTCACCGGTTCGGGTCCACGACGACGAACGACGCGTAGTGGTCGCCGGTGTAGAACAGTTCCTTCTGCTCCCCCGTCACGAGGCGCCGAGGGCCGCGGTCGGGGCTGTTCGGCGTTTTCACCGTGTATTCGTGGTAGTAACCCGTTTGCTTCCGCGGCAAGAGCTTCTCACGATTCTCGAACACGACGTCGTCGTTGCGCGGGTAGGGGAACGGGCCGCCCGCCACGATCAGCTTCCACGTGTCGCGCGCCTGCGACGGCAGAGACGACAGGGAGGCGACGGGGAGCCCGGAATCACTGCCGGGCAGCTTCGCGGCGACGCCCGCCGCGCCGGCGGTGGCGGAGGTGCTCGGCGTCGTGGGCGCCGAGGAGGACGAGCCTCCCACGGACTCCTTCACCAGCCAGCCCCCGAGCACCAGCACGAGGAGACCGACGAGTGCCGCGGTGATCCGCCTTCGGTTGACCATGGTGCGCCAGCTTAGGAGTCGCGGCCGTCGTCGTCGCGAGCCGGGCCGAACCAGCGCGCGAAGCGGCCCACGAGCTTGTCGATGGCCCAGGCGGCGAGCAGGCACAGCGGCACGACCACGACCATGACCAGCACGAACTGGACGGGGAACCACGCCTGGGCGAGCCAGAGCTCGACCCCGTCCCACCAGTCGGCCAGCCCGTTGAACACGGGTGTGAGCCTACGCGCGCCAGGCTGCGTCGGCCCACCCAGGGGCGGTAGGTTGCTGCCATGTTCGCCGTATACGCGAAGGAACCCAACGCCGAGTCCCCGCTCGACTCCCTGGTCGTCGGCGAGCGTCCCGACCCCGAGGTGCCCGAAGGCTGGGTCCGGGTGCACGTGAAGGCCGCCAGCCTCAACATGCACGACCTGTGGACGCTGCGCGGCGTCGGCATCAAGCCCGACCAGTTCCCCATGATCCTGGGCTGCGACGGCGCCGGCACGCTGGACGACGGCACGGAGGTCGTCCTCCACTCCGTGGTCAACGCGCCGGGCTGGCAGGGCGACGACACGCTCGACCCGAGGCGCACGCTGCTCACGGAGAAGTACCAGGGCACGATGGCCGACCAGGTCGTGGTGCCCGCGCGCAACGCGGTCCCGAAGCCGGCCGGCCTCACGTTCTCCGAGGCCGCGACGATGGGCACGGCGTGGCTCACCGCGTACCGCATGCTCTTCGTGAAGTCGGGCCTGCGCCCCGGCCAGACTATGCTCGTGCAGGGCGCCTCCGGCGGCGTGTCGACGGCGCTGATCGCGCTCGGGCGCGCGGCGGGCTTCCGCGTGTGGGTCACGGGCCGCAGCGAGGAGAAGCGCGCGCTGGCCGAAGCCGTGGGCGCGCACCAGACCTTCGAGTCCGGCGCCCGGCTGCCCGAACGCGTCGACGCAGCGTTCGAAACCGTGGGCAAGGCCACGTGGGGCCACAGCCTGAAGTCGCTCAAGCCGGGCGGCATCGTGGTCGTGTCGGGTTCCACCAGTGGCCCGGACCCGTCGGCCGACCTGCAGCGCGTGTTCTTCCTCCAGCTGCGCGTCGCGGGCTCGACCATGGGGACTCGCGAGGAACTGGCCGACTTGCTGGCCTACCTCGACCTCAAGGGGATCAAGCCGCAGATCGGCAAGGAACTCCCCCTCACCGAAGCTGCCGACGGCTTCCGCGCCATGTTCGACGGCGACACCGCGGGCAAGATCGTGTTCACCCGCTGAGTCGACAGAACAGCTCCGGCCTGGGCTTTTCCGTGGAGGATGGGCCCGGGCCGGTGCTTATAACCCGCGTTTCGTGAACCGTCAACACCCCGAGTTCGCAATCGGCTTGTTACCCCCGAAGTTCGACCAGAACTCGACCTTGGACGGTTAACCTGTAGACATGACCGCATCGAAGCGGCCCGCACCGGCTGTCCGGGGCGGCCGGGCCACCAGCGAACCGGACCCGATCCGGGTTTCCTTCCGGCGCTTCGCCGGCGTGCTGACCCGTGTGCTCGAGGTCGGTCCCCCGGTGGCCGAGGCGCCCAAGCGCTCGCGCAAGCACCCTGCGGACAAGCCCCGCGCCCCGCGGCTCGTGCTGCTCCACGGGTACTGCGACAGCGCGGACACCTGGCGCCCGGTGCTGCAGGAGCTCGACGCCGCGGGCATCGCGGCCGTGGCCGTGGACCTGCCCGGGTTCGGCGACGCGCAGCCACTGCGGCCGGGTCCGATGCTGCCGCAGCTCGACGCGTTCGCCGCGGGCGTCGTGCGCGAACAGGCCGTGCTCGGCCCCATCGTGCTGGCCGGCAACTCCCTCGGCGGCACGCTGGGCCTGCGCGCGGCGCAGAACACGCGGCTGCCGGTCATCGGGGTCGTGTCCATCGCCGCCCCCGGGTTCGTCGATTCGTGGCTCGTGCGCACGGTCGCGCGCAACCCGCTTCCGCTGCGGCTGTACTCCGCGCTTCCCTTGCCCGTTCCGGGTTTCGTGGTGCGCGCCGTCGCCGAGCAGGTCGTGCCCCGGCTGCTGTACGCCGACTCCGGAACCGCCGACGCGGGCCAGGTCCGCCGGTTCACCACGCTCTTCCCCGACTACCGCGCCACGACCACGCGGCTCGAGCAGGCGCGCCAGCTCGTCACGGAGCTGGCCGACGCCTACGAGCTCGACCGGGTCCGGGTGCCGCTGCTGGTCGTGGCCTGTGGCAAGGACAAGCTCGTCACGTCGGCCGCCGGGCGGCGGCTGCACACGCTCGTGCCGCACAGCCGCCTGCTGGTGCGCGAGGACTGGGGCCACTGCCCGCAGCTGGACGACCCGCCGGAGATCGCCGAGCTGCTCACGTTCTTCGCCGCCGGCGCGGTGCGCGCGGGCGGCACCAAGCCGGCCACCGCGTCCGCCGCGGGGGCCGCCGAGGACACCGCCGCGGGCTGACGTTTCGCCCACGCCGCAACGTCGGTGACAGACCGGACACGGCCTAGTACGGTGCGCCGTCAGAGCCCGTGATCCGGGCTCGGTTCACGACGGATGAGGAGACATCGATGACCGCTGGGCGAAACCTGGGAACCGGGTCCGGGATCTTCCGCCGCAAACCGATCGAAAACATCGAGTCGACCGCGGAAGGCGGCCTGCAGCGCACGCTCGGGCTGCGCCAGCTGACGGCGATCGGCGTCGGCGGCATCATCGGCGCGGGCATCTTCTCGCTCGCGGGCGCGGTGGCCAACCAGACGGCCGGTCCCGCCGTGCTGATCTCGTTCCTCATCGCCGGCATCGCGAGCGCGGCCGCCGCCTTCTCGTACGCGGAGTTCGCCGGGCTGATCCCGCGCGCCGGCTCCGCCTACACCTACGGCTACGCGGTGCTCGGCGAGATCGTCGGCTGGTTCATCGGATGGGACCTGCTGCTGGAGTACACGGCGATCGTCGCGGTGGTGGCCATCGGCATCTCCGGTTACTTCAACGACCTGCTGGGCTTCCTGCACGTGTCGCTGCCGGCGTGGATGTCGGGCGCACCGGGCACCGAGTCCGACGGCGTGGCCCCGCACTCGTACGTGGTGAACCTGTTCGCCGTGGTGCTGTGCCTGCTCATCGCGTTCATCCTCAACCAGGGCATGAAGAACGCGGCGCGGTTCGAAACGCTGCTGGTGTACCTGAAGGTCGGCCTCGTCGTGCTGGTGATCGTGGTCGGCGCGTTCCACATCAAGACGGGCAACTACAGCAACTTCTTCCCGTTCGGCATCAGCGGCGCCTTCACCGGCGCGGCCACGGTGTTCTTCGCGGTGTTCGGCTACGACGCGATGTCGACCGCGGCCGAGGAGTCGAAGGACTCCCAGAAGCACATGCCGAAAGCGATCATGTACTCGCTGGGGATCTCGATGGTCCTGTACGTGCTGGCCTGCCTCGTGCTCACGGGCATGGTGAAGTACACCGACATCGACCCGGAGGCGGCGTTCTCCAGCGCGTTCGCGAAGGTCGGTCTCGGCTGGCTCGGCGCGGTGATCGCGGTGGGCGCCATCATCGGCATCCTCACGGTGCTGTTCACGTTCCTGCTCGGCGCCACGCGCGTGGGCTACTCGATGAGCCGCGACGGCCTGCTGCCGAGGTGGTTCGGCAAAACGCACCCGGTGCGCAAGGTGCCCACGCGCACGACGTGGATCCTCGGGGTCGCGTCGGCGATCATCGCCGGCTTCCTGCCGATCAGCGAGGCGGCGGAGCTCACGAACATCGGCATCCTGCTGGCGTTCGTCGTGGTGTGCATCGCGGTGATCGTGCTGCGCTACAAGCGGCCCGACCTGCCGCGCACGTTCCGCACGCCCGGCATGCCCGTGGTGCCGATCATCGGCGTCGTGTTCTCGATCTGGCTGATCACGTTCCTCAAGCCCGAGACGTGGCTGCGGTTCGCGATCTGGTTCGTGATCGGCATGATCGTGTACTTCGGCTACAGCCGCCGCCACTCGCTGCTGGCGCGCAGTTCGGCGGAGCCGGGCACCGACAAGTCCACTTCGGACTGAACCGGTCCGGGGGGGGGCCGCGCGGCCCCGCCCCGGTTCGTCAGCGGAGCCGGTCGAGCCGTTCGACGGCTGCCTTGGCCTCGGCGCGCAGCCGTTCCACCACCGACGCGGCGGACCCGTCCGGGGCGAGCGGGTAGGTCTGTCCCGCCCACAGGGACATCGCTTCGGGGTCGTCGGCGCGCGCGGCGGCGGCGCGGATCGGCTTGGACAAGTGGTGCAGCTGCGGGTACGCGGCCGGCGCATGGGCCGAGAGATCACTCAGCACGCGGTTGACCAGACCACGGGCCGGACGGCCGCTGAACGCGCGCGTGAACGCCGTCAGCCGCCCGCCTTCCGCCAGCGCGCGACGCTGCGCCGAGGCCGTGCCCGCTTCGTTCGTCTGCAGGAACGCCGTCCCCAGCTGAGCCGCGGACGCGCCGGCGGCCAGGACGGCGGCGACGTCGGCCCCGTGCACGAGCCCGCCCGCCGCGACGAGCGGCAGGCTCGTGCGCGCGGCGATCAGCCGCAGCAGGGCGAGCAGGCCGTACTGCTCGCCGCCCGCCGGGTCCGTCGCGTCGTCGGTGAACAGGCCGCGGTGCCCGCCTGCTTCGAAGCCCTGGACCACGAGCGCGTCGGCGCCGCGCGCGGCCGCCAGATCGGCCTCGTCGGGGCTCGTGACGGTGACGGCGACCCGGCCGCCCGCCTCGTGGACCCGGTGCGCCTCGGCCGACGTCGGCGCCCCGAACGTGAACGACACCAGCGGCACCCCGTGCCGCACGACCAGGTCGAGCTTCGCGGGGTACTCGTCGTCGTCCCACACCGGCTCGCCCGGCTCCACGCCGTAGCGCAGCGCCTCGGTGACCATGCGCTCGTGGTGATCGGTGAGGTCCACGGCCGACTTGCTGCCGGGCACGAACAGGTTCACCCCGAACTTCCCGCCGGTCAGCTCGGCGGTGCGGGTGATCTGCTCGTCCAGCGCGGCCACCGCGAGGTAGCCGCCCGCGAGGAACCCGAACCCGCCCGCGGCCGTGACCGCGGAGACGAGTTCGGGTGTCGTCGGGCCGCCCGCCATCGGCGCCGCGATCACGGGGAACTCGAGGTCTTCGAACATGCTCCGGAGCCTAGAGCGTGGCCGGTGAACACCGTGACCCGCGGCGGTCCCCGATCTTCGAACCAAAGCCAGTGAGGCCCACCGCGACCCAGAATCGACGGCTCAACGCTGGGCCCCGGTCGTGAACGCGAGACCCACCGAAGCGGAATTCACTTGAACCGGCGACGGCGGATGGCGAATACCTTCGCGGCTTCAGGCGTTGAGTGGGGGCATGACCGCCGATCTGGAACACGTCCGCAAGCTCTCGCTCCAGGAGAACGGCCTCGCGACCGTCTCGACCACGCGCGCCGACGGGACGGTGCACTCGTCCGTCGTGAACGCCGGGGTACTGGCCGACCCCGTCACCGGCGAGCCCGGCGTCGCCTTCGTGGCGGCGGGCGCGGCCCACAAGCTGAAGCTGCTGCGCAAGGCCGGGAACGCGACGCTGACCTTCCGCCGCGGCTGGGACTGGGTGTCCGTCACCGGGGCGACGCACCTGCTCGGCCCGGACGACCGCGACCCCGCCTTCGACCCGGCGGGCCTGCCGACCTTGCTGCGCGACGTCTTCAAGGCCGCCACCGGCACGCACGACGACTGGGCCGAATTCGACCGCGTGATGGCCGCCGAGCGCCGCGTCGCCGTGTTCATCACGGCGGGGCGGATCATCTCCAACAGCTGACGGACCTCGGGGCGAGCCCGCGCGGGCGCGCCCCGGCCGTCTCTTGGTGGCCTGGGCGCGGTGCTCCGTGGACCGAGCCGCGGCGAGGGGCTCCGGCGGGAGCTCG
>NZ_JBITBT010000012.1:96893-182150 GCF_044452505.1 Amycolatopsis sp. NPDC051903
CCGCCCCCCGCGGGCGCCCCCCCGCCCCCGGCGGGGGGTGTTCCACCGGGGGGGGGCCAACCCCCCCCCCCCCCCCCCCGCCCGCGGGGCCCCCCCCCCCCCCCCCCCCCCGGCCGTCACTTCTTGGCCTTGCCGCTGTCCTCAGTGGACAGAGCCGCGACGAAGGCCTCCTGCGGGACCTCGACCCGGCCCACGGTCTTCATGCGCTTCTTGCCTTCCTTCTGCTTCTCGAGCAGCTTGCGCTTGCGGGAGATGTCACCGCCGTAGCACTTCGCGAGCACGTCCTTGCGCATCGCGCGGATCGTCTCGCGCGCGATGATCCGCGAGCCGACGGCCGCCTGGATCGGCACCTCGAACTGCTGGCGCGGGATCAGCTCCCGCAGCCGCGTGGCCATCCGGTTGCCGTAGCTGTAGGCGGCGTCCTTGTGCACGATCGCGGAGAACGCGTCGACGGTTTCGCCCTGCAGCA
Organism: Amycolatopsis sp. NPDC051903; assembly: GCF_044452505.1. NCBI lineage: Bacteria > Bacillati > Actinomycetota > Actinomycetes > Pseudonocardiales > Pseudonocardiaceae > Amycolatopsis > Amycolatopsis sp. NPDC051903. The sequence goes on from NZ_JBITBT010000012.1 coordinate 97,363, forward strand.
GGATGTCGACCTTCACCAGGTCGGCGACCTGGTCGCCCGCTTCCTCGTAGTCGAGGCTGGCGTAGCCGCGCGTGCGCGACTTCAGCGTGTCGAAGAAGTCGAAGATGATCTCCGCGAGCGGGATGTTGTAGCGCAGCTCCACGCGGTCCTCGGACAGGTAGTCCATGCCGAGCAGCGCGCCGCGCTTCGACTGGCACAGCTCCATGATCGTGCCGACGAACTCCGACGGCGCGAGGATGCTGACCTTCGACACCGGCTCGTGGACCTCGGAGATCTTGAGCCCGGTCGGCCAGTCGGACGGGTTCGTGACCACGACCTCGCTGCGGTCCTCCAGCACCACGCGGTAGACCACGTTGGGCGCGGTGGAGATGAGGTCGAGACCGAACTCGCGCTCCAGGCGGTCGCGCGTGATCTCCAGGTGCAGCAGGCCGAGGAAGCCGCAGCGGAAGCCGAACCCGAGCGCCACCGACGTCTCGGGCTCGAAGGCGAGCGCTGCGTCGTTGAGCTGCAGCTTCTCCAGCGCCTCGCGCAGCTCCGGGTAGTCGGAGCCGTCGACCGGGTAGAGCCCGGAGAACACCATCGGCTTCGGCTCGCGGTAGCCGGCCAGCGGTTCGGTGGCGCCGTGGCGCTCGGACGTGACGGTGTCGCCGACCTTCGACTGGCGGACGTCCTTCACACCGGTGATCAGGTAGCCCACCTCGCCGACGCCGAGCCCCTTGCTGGGCTTCGGCTCGGGCGAGATGATGCCGACCTCCAGCAGCTCGTGCGTGGCGCCGGTGGACATCATGCGGATCTTCTCGCGCGGGGTGATCTTGCCGTCCACCACGCGGATGTAGGTGACCACGCCGCGGTAGGTGTCGTAGACCGAGTCGAAGATCATCGCGCGGGCGGGCGCGTCCGCGTCGCCGACCGGAGCCGGGACCTGGCGCACGCACTCGTCCAGCAGCTCCGCCACGCCCAGGCCGGTCTTGGCCGACACGCGCAGCACGTCGGACGGCTCGCAGCCGATGATGTGCGCGATCTCGGCCGCGTACTTGTCCGGGTCGGCCGAGGGCAGGTCGATCTTGTTGAGCACCGGGATGATGTGCAGGTCTTTCTCGAGCGCCAGGTACAGGTTCGCGAGCGTCTGCGCCTCGATGCCCTGCGCGGCGTCGACCAGCAGGATCGCGCCCTCGCACGCCTCCAGTGCCCGCGACACCTCGTAGGTGAAGTCGACGTGGCCGGGCGTGTCGATGAGGTGGAGCACGTGATCCTGGCCGTCGACCTGCCAGGGCAGCCGCACGTTCTGCGCCTTGATGGTGATCCCGCGCTCGCGCTCGATGTCCATGCGGTCGAGGTACTGAGCGCGCATCGCCCGCTCCTCGACGACGCCGGTCAGCTGCAGCATGCGGTCCGCCAGCGTCGACTTGCCGTGGTCGATGTGGGCGATGATGCAGAAGTTGCGGATCAACTCCGGCGGCGTGAAGGTCGTGTCGGCGAACGTCTTGGGCGCTGTCACTCGTGTGGTCCTCGGGAACGGTCGGGGATGGCCACCTCTATGGTCCCATGGACCTCCGGGTGCCAGTGGGGGTCATCCCCGATGCGTGCGCGGCGGGCTCGTGGTGACCTCGGAGGATGAGCACTTCGCACCCTCCCGGCGGGCCCTTCGACACCGCGCTCGACCGGGCGTTCGGGCACCCCAGCGGCCTGCTGGGGCGGGTGGGCGGCCGGCTGATGGCCCGCGGCAACGCCGCCACCGAACACCGCCTCGTGGACCTCGCGCGGCTGGAACCCGACGAAACCGTGCTGGTCGTCGGCCCCGGCCCGGGCGTCGGCCTCGACGCGGCGAGCCGGCTGGCCGGCTCGGTCATCGGCGTCGAGCCGTCGGCCGAGATGCGCGAGCTGTGCCGCGAGCGCTGCGGTGACCGCGTCGAACTGCGCGACGCGCCGGTGTCGGCCACGGGCTCGGCCGACGAGTGCGTGGACGTGGTGCTGAGCGTCAACAACGTCCAGCTCTGGGACGACCGGGCGGCGGGCTTCGCCGAGCTGTTCCGCGTGCTGCGCCCGGGCGGGCGGCTGTTGCTGTCCGCGCACGAGAAGTGGCTGCCCGTGGCGCGGCACGAACTGGCCGCCGAAGCCACCGAAGCGGGCTTCACCGATCTGCAGACGTGGACGTGGCAGCCGCCGGGGTTCGCGCCGCTGGCCGCGCAGCTGCGGGCCCGCAAGCCCTAGCCGGACCGGCGTCAGCGCTGGTCGCGGCGCAGCGGGTGCTCCGGCGGCACCTCCACCAGGACGATGCGCAGGCCGTCCGGGTCGGCGAGCCACGCCTCGTCGAGCCCCCAGGGCTCGCGCTTCGCACCGCGCACGGGGGTGACGCCCCGCGCGGCCAGCTCTTCGAGCGTCGCGGGCAGGTCGCGGACCTGCAGCCAGAGATCGACGGCGGGCGAAGGCGCGTCGTCGTTGCTGCCGACGAGCTCGATCGACCCGCCACCCGCGAAGAAGACCGTGCCCCCGGGGAACTCGCGCTGGATGGCCAGCCCGAGGGTGTCCCGGTAGAACGCGGTCGAGGCCTCCAGGTCGCGCGGGTGGATCAGCACCCGGCTGCTCAGTACGTCCATGCGTCCTGCCTACCCGAGTGGCTCAGGCCAGTGCAATCGCGACGATCCCCGCCAGCACGACCAGCGAGCCCGCCAGCCGCCGCGCCGCGTTGCGCTCGCCCAGCACGAACCACGCCGCGAGCCCGCCCAGCACGATCGACAGCTCCCGCGCCGGCGCGACCAGGCTCACCGGCGCCATCTGCAGCGCGTACAGCACCAGCAGGTACGCCGCGGGCGACGCGATGCCGACGATCAGCACCTCCTTGCGGTGCACGCGCCACAGCTCGCCGACCTCCGCGCGGTCGCGCATCGCCGCGGGGGCCAGCAGCACGCTCTGGCACAGCGCGCCGGCGCCGAAGTACACGAGCGGCGGAACCGCGAGCGTCGTCACGGAGTGCGCGTCCCACAGCGTGTACGCGGCGATCGTCGCGCCGGTGAGCACGCCGTAGAACACGCCGGCCTGGCGCTTCTTCGCGTCGGCCCCGCTGCCGCCGACGCTGATCACGAGCACCCCGGCGACGACCAGGAACGCGCCGAGCAGCCCCAGCACCCCGGGGTGCTCGTGCAGGAAGAGGACCGCCGCGAGCACCGACAGCAGCGGCCCGGTGCCGCGCGCGAGCGGGTAGACGATCGACAGGTCGCCGACGGCGTACCCGCGCTGCAGGACCGTGCCGTAGGCCACGTGCAGCACCGCCGTCACCACGGCGGCGACCAGCCAGGTCCACTGTGGACGTTGCGGCTCGACCAGCAGCGTCACGACGACGACCGGCGCCAGCACGACGGCCGAAACGGTGTAGTACAGCCACACGAACCGCGGCCCGCCGAAGGTCACGCGTTTGGCCGCGAGGTTCCACAGCGCGTGCACGACCGCGGCGACGAGGACGAACGACAAAGCGGTGGTGTTCATGGGACCCCTTCGGGCCTTCCGCGCACGCGGAAGTACCGGGTCCTCCAGGCTTTTGTCCCGTCAGATGAACGGCGGGCGTCGGGCCGCGCCGATGGTGCCGCTCGGACCAGGCCCGCCGGCCCTCGTTGTGGGTGAGCCCGCACTCGTGGCGGACCGCGGGCCGGCGACGGAACCCTAGGCACTACCTCCCCCACCGTAACCGATGCGATCTTCCCGGGCCGCGCGAATGGCCCCGGAGCTGGCCTGTTACGATTTCGGACCGTTGCCGTGCGGCATTCCGCCCAGGAGGAAACCCGGCCCCGGCCGGCGCCACCCAGACGCGGCAACGCCCTTCACCGAGAAGAAAGCAGGACGCCTCCATGGCCAACATCAAGTCGCAGATCAAGCGCATCACCACCAACGAGAAGGCGCGGCAGCGCAACCTGGCGATCCGGTCCTCGGTGAAGACCGCGATCCGCAAGTTCCGCGAAGCCGCCGAGGCCGGTGACAAGGACAAGGCCCTCGAGCTGCAGCGCGAGGCCGGCCGCAAGCTCGACAAGGCCGTCACCAAGGGCGTCATCCACGCCAACCAGGCCGCCAACAAGAAGTCGGCGATCGCGAAGCGCGCGAACCAGCTCTGAGCTGACCCGCGGACAACGCGTCGAAGGGCCCGGTGACCTGCTGGTCGCCGGGCCTTTTGTATGCCCGCCGCACGAGCCTTGGGGCGGTGTGGCGCTGATCGGGCATGGCCGGCGCCCTGGCAGCGGTGCACGGTGGCGCTTACGGGCGATCCGGTGGCCGCTCGGCTCGGGCCAGTGCGAGCGTGCCCGCCGGACCGCCACGTGCGGATGCTCCGACAAGCCAGGCCGCCGGCCGAACACCGGCACCCCCTTGCCTCACCTTGCGGCGTTGCGGCCGCGAGCACCTCGGTCCCCGCGGCGAGTCCCGGCGCTGCCATAGCGCGTGCGCACGGCGTCGGCCAGTTCGCCGAACCGCTGCGGGCCTCGCGGCCGCCACCGGTCGCCTCGCGGTGGCGCCGCGAGGCGCTCGGTCAGCTCGGCGTCACCCGGGAGGTGGCGCACGTCGAACAAGCCGAGTTGCGTACCCGGGTCTTCCGAGGCCCGCCGATCGCACGTAGTGGCGACCTCGCGATGGTCTTCCCGGCAGGCCCCTCAGGCGGCCGTCAGCGTTCGCCCTTGGCGGTGACGACCTCGACGACCGCGCGTTCCAGTGCGTAGTCCGCGTCGGCCGCGACGCCCTTGACCTCGGCGTTCAGGCGGGCCACCACCTGCATCGCGGCGGTGAGGCCGTCCTGGCCCCAGCCGCGGGCCTGGCCCTGGGCCTTGCGGATCTTCCACGGCGGCATGCCCAGCTCACCGGCCATCTGGTTCGGGTTGCCACGGCCGGCGGCCGACACGCGGGCGATCGTGCGCACCGCGTCGGCGAGGGCGTCGGCGACGAGGACGTGCGGGACGCCCAGCTGCATGGCCCAGCGCAGCGACTCCAAGGCCGCCGCGCGGTCGCCCGCGGCGGCCTTCTCGGCGACCGCGAAGCCGGTCACGTCGGCGCGGCCGGTGTGGTAGCGCCGCACCGCCTGCTCGTCCACCACGCCCCCGGTGTCCGCGACGAGCTGCGTCGCCGCCGAGGACAGCTCGCGCAGGTCCGAGCCGACGGAGTCGAGCAGCGCCAGGACACCCGCGGGGTCGATCTTGCCGCCGGCGCGGCGGACCTCGTTGCGCACGAACGACTCGCGCTCGGCCGGCTTCGTGAGCTTCGGGCACTCCGTGATCTCGGCGCCGGCCTTTTTCAGCGCCGCGGGCAGGGCCTTGGCCGCCTTGCTGCGGCCGCCGCCGCTGTGCACGACGACGAGCACGACCCCGTCGGCGGGCGACGCGAGGTACGCCAGCACCGCGTCGGCCAAATCCTGCGAGATGTCCTGCGCCGAGTCGAGCACGATCACCCGGCCCTCGCTGAACAGCGACGGACTCACCAGCTCGGCGAGCAGGGGCGCTGTGAGTTCGGACACCCGGTTGCGGGTCATCTCGGCCGTCGGGTCGCCGGCCCGCGCGGCGTCCAGCGTGGCGCGGACAGCGCGCTCGATGAGCAGTTCTTCCTCGCCGAGGACGAGGTGCAGCGGCGCGGGTGCGGTGGTCACCCCGTCATCTTCTCACCCGTTCGCCGACGCGCCTGCCGCGGTGATGTGCGCCGCCACCGTGGCATCAGGTGATCGCCATGTCGTACGGTGTACCCGAGGCAGCGCACGGTCCACGCACCGCGGCGCGCCGACAACTGAACACCGCTCATCCAGAGGGGCAGAGGGAACGGCCCGAAGAAGCCCCGGCAACCGGCGTACAGCCTGTCTTCCCGAACTTGCGGGATAGCTGACGACCACGGTGCCAATTCCGGCCCGCCTCGGCGGGACAGATGAGGAAAGGAACCTCGCGATGACCGCAACCCTCGGAACGTCCTCCACCAAGAAGACCCTGGACCTCGGTCCTGCCGTCGAACTGGTGTCGAAGGAAGAGGGCCACCGGCAGCCGCTCGCCCCGGAGTTCGTGTCCGCCGAGGACTTCTCGCCGCTCGAGGTCGCCTACGACTTCGGCCGCGTGCGCCGCGAGGACATCGAGTCCGGCCCCAAGAACATCTGGCGCTACAAGAAGCTCCTTCCCGTGCCGTCGACCGTCGAGCAGATCCCCAACACCGAGCCGGGCGGCACCCGCCTGGTCAAGGCCGACCGGCTCGCCAAGGCCCTCGGTCTCAAGACCGTGTGGGTCAAGGACGACACCGGCAACCCCACGCACTCCTTCAAGGACCGCGTGGTCGCGGTCGCGCTGGCCGCGGCCCGCGAGTTCGGCTTCGAGGTGCTCGCCTGTCCGTCGACCGGCAACCTGGCCAACGCGACGGCCGCCGCCGCGGCCCGCGCCGGCTGGCGGTCGGTCGTGCTGATCCCCAAGTCGCTCGAGCGCGCCAAGATCCTCACCACCGCGGTCTACGACGGCGACCTGGTCGCCGTCGACGGCAACTACGACGACGTCAACCGCCTCGCCACCGAGCTGGCCGGAGAGCACCCGAAGTGGGCGTTCGTGAACGTGAACGTCCGCCCGTACTACTCCGAAGGCTCCAAGACGCTCGGCTACGAGGTCGCCGAACAGCTCGGCTGGCGCCTGCCGGAGCAGATCGTGGTCCCGATCGCCTCGGGCTCGCAGCTGACCAAGGTGGACAAGGGTTTCCGCGAGCTCGGCCAGCTCGGTCTCGTGGAGGCCAGCCCCTACAAGGTGTTCGGCGCGCAGGCCACCGGCTGCTCCCCCGTCTCGGCCGCGTTCCGCGCCGGCCACGACGTGGTCCAGCCCGTGAAGCCCGACACCATCGCGCGCTCGCTCGCCATCGGCAACCCCGCCGACGGCCCCTACGTGCTCGACGTCGTCAACCGCACCGGCGGCGCGATCGAAGACGTGAGCGACGAAGAGGTCGTGGAGGGCATCCGGCTGCTCGCGCGCACCGAGGGCATCTTCACCGAGACCGCCGGCGGCGTCACCGTCGCGACCGCGAAGAAGCTCGTGGAGACCGGCAAGCTCGACCCCGACGCCGAAACGGTCCTGCTCATCACCGGCGACGGCCTCAAGACGCTCGACGCCGTCGAAGGGCGCATCGGCCCGAAGGCGACGGTGCCGCCTTCGGCCGAAGCCGTCAGCAAGGCGCTGGGCTACTGAGCCGCTGACCCCCGGGCCCGTGGGCCGCTCCGCTACCGGGGCGGCCCACGGGGCTCACCCCGGCGGGCCACCACGGGTCCGCCGTCGCCCGGCAGCACGGCTGTGTCACCGTCCACATCGGTCCGCGTGACGAGCACCCCCAACGTCCCCAGTACGTCCACTGTGGACTTCGCCGGGTGCCCGTAGTCGTTGCCCGCACCCACGCTGATCATCGCCGCCCGCGCGCCCACGGCCGCGAGGAACTGGGGCAACGAATACCGCGAGCCGTGGTGCGGGACTTTCAGCACGTCGGCGTGCAGATCCACCCCCTCGGCCAGCAGATCGGCCTGCGCGGCCAGCTCCACGTCTCCCGTGAGCAGCACCCTCCCGGCAGGCGTGGTCGCCCGCACCACCACGGAACTGTTGTTGATCGCGGTACCGTCCTGCTCGGCGGCCGGGCGCGCGGTGACGTACCGCGGCCCGAGCACGTCGAGCGAGAGCCCGGGCCAGTCGAGCCGCTGCCCTTCGCTCAGCTCCAGCAACGGCACGTGCTGCTTCCGCGCCTCGGCCGACACCTGTTGCCACGCCCACACCGGCGCCCGCCCGGGCCCGACGGCGATCGCTCCCACGGCCCGGCCCTCGAACACCGACGACAGCCCGCCGATGTGGTCGGCGTGCAGGTGGCTGAGCACCAGCAACGGCACCCGGTCGACGCCGAGCCGCCGCAGGCACTCGTCCACCGGCCCCGGTTCCGGCCCGGTGTCGACGACCACCGCGCGGCCGGGCTCCGCCGTGGCCAGCACGACGGCGTCGCCCTGCCCGACGTCGCACTCGACCATCGCCCAGCCCGCCGGCGGCCAGCCGGGTTTGAGCACCCGTGCGGGAACGACGAACAGCAGCACGACCACGAGCGCCACCGCCACGAGGATTCGCACGCGCCGGAACTTGAGCGCGATCACGGCCAGCACGAGCAGCCCCGCTGCGCACAGCCCGCCGAACCACCCGCCCGGCCACGTCAGCACCGCCCCCGGCGCCCGCGCACCGTGTCGCGCGACAGTGATCAGCCAGCGCGCTTCCGGATCGGCCAGGTGCACCAGTACGTACCCCGCGCCGGGCCACCACGGTCCGACGACCGTCGCGAGCACTCCCAGCACCGTCACCGGCGCGACGACGGGTGCCGCGAGGACGTTCGTGACCACCGAGACAAGGCTGACCGTGCCCGCCATGCCCGCGATCACCGGCGCCGTGACCACGAACGCCGCGAGCGGCACCGCGATCCCCTCGGCGTACCCGGGCGGAACTCCCTTGCGCACCAGCGAGTCCGCCCACCGCGGAGCCAGCAGCACGAGCCCCGCCGTCGCGAACACCGACAGCGCGAACCCGAAGTCCGCCGCCATCACCGGGTCCCACGCGACGAGCACGCACACCGAGAACGCCAGCGCCGGCAAGGCCGACCCGCGCCGCCCCAGCCCCAGCGCGAGCAGCGCCACCCCACCCATCACCCCGGCCCGCAGCACGCTCGGCGCCGGACCGACGAGGACGAGGAACCCGCACAGGCACAGCCCCGCCGCCACCGCGGACGTCCGCGGGCCGATCCGCACGAGCCGGCACAGCAACAGCACTGCGCCACAGATCACGGCCACGTTTCCGCCGCTGACCGCCATCAAGTGCGTGAGACCCGACTCCATGAACTCCTGCTCGACCTGCTGCGGCAGTGCGGTCGTGTCGCCGAGCACGAGGCCGGGCAGCAGGCCCGCGGGCTCCTCCGGGAGCACTGCACACAGCTCGTGCAGGCCGACCCGCAAGGCCGCGGCCGCGCGTTGCCACCACGGCGCCGACGTGACGTCGACCGGCGAGCCCCGGAGGTAGACGACCGCGGCCGTCAGCTCACCTCCCCGCGCGGGCGCCAACCGGCCCGTCGCCGTGACGTCCTGTCCCGGCAGCAGATCGGCCCATCCGGCCACCGGGGCGAGCAACAGTACCCGCCCCGCCGAGGCCACGGGTTGACCGTCCACAGTGGCCGACTCCACCGTGGCCTCGATGGCCACCGAACGCGTGCCCGCCTGTTGGTCGGCGTAGCCGGCGCTGTGGATCGGCCGCGGTCGTTCGGCGATCTCGACCCGCAGCGTCGCCGTGAGCCCGTGCGTCGCCGCCGGAACGAGCGGGTCGTGCTCCACCGACCGGATCCGCCACGCCGTCGGCAACGCCACGACAAGACCGAGCACCAGCAACGCACCGGCCGCACCCAGCCACCGGGCGCGGCGCCGCGCGAGCACCACGGCCGACAAGACCACCGCCACGGCGCCGGAAACACCGGCCGCCCACCACCCCAGCCGCAGTCCCGCGAGCGTCCCACCCCACGCGGCGAGGGCCGCCGGGACCAGGCGGAAATCCTGGCTCCGCCACCGCGGCACGAACTCCTGCTCCACGAGGCTCATCCGACCGCCACCTGCTCGCGCAGCTTCTCGAACTTGCTCTCGCCGATGCCGTCGACGTCGCGCAGTTGCTCGACGCTCGAGAAACCGCCGTGCTGCGTGCGCCAGTCGACGATGCGGCCGGCGGTGACTTCGCCGACGCCCGGAAGCGTGTCGAGCTGGTCGGGGGTGGCCGTGTTCAAGTCGATCTTGCCGGGCGCAGCGCCCGCTCCGGCGGGTGCCGGCGACGCGACGGTGATGCCAACCGCCAGCTGCTCACCGTCGGCGAGTTTGCGCGCGAGGTTCAGGCCGGTCAGATCGGTGCCCGGGTCCGCGCCACCGGCCGCGCGCAGCGCGTCGGCCACCCGCGAGCCCGCCGGAACCGTGACCAGACCCGGCGCCCGCACGTGCCCGACGACGCTGATCACGAGCTGCGTGGTTTTCGACGGTGCCGCGGCGGCCGGGTGCGCTTTGGCGCTCGGCAAGGTCGGCGCCACCTCCATCGCCGGCGAGCGACCGAAAACGGCGAACCCCAGCGCGATCAGGGCGACCGCGACCACCAGGCCGGCCACGACGAGCAGGCGAGGACTCCGCAGCAGGCCGGGCAGGCCGGGGTGCGCGGGGTCGGTGCCACCCGGCAACCAGCGCCGCACCAGGCGGCCGCCGGGCCCGACGGTGCGCGGGCCCGCCGACAGCTGGTCGGTGAGCCAGGCGAGCCTGGCGTTCACGGGAGGGCCCGGGTCACGGGCGGTCTGCTCGAACACACGTGCGACGCTAGGCGCTGATCGACACCGGTCGCGAGAGCGAATCCGGCCGCCTGTGGATAACCCACCCCTTGTGGACAACTGCCCCTCCGGGGCCGTCGATCGCCGGTTCCGGTCGGGCCGCGATGCCATGCTGGCCGCCATCACCAATGCGACCGAAGGGAACCACCATGAGCGACGAGTCCGACATCCGCGCCCTGATCGAGAGCTGGGCCGGGGCCGTCCACACGGGAGAGCTCGGCGGCGTGCTCGCCGATCACTCCGACAACATCGTCATGTTCGACGTCCCGCCGCCGCACGAAGGTGTCCGCGGGATCGACGCGTACCGCGAGACGTGGCCGCCCTTCTTCGTGTGGCAGCGGGAAGGGGCGACGTTCACGATCCTCGAACTGGACGTGACGGCCGGCGACGACGTGGCCTTCGCCTGGGCGCTGCTGCGGTGCGGCACCCCGAACGATCCGCCGGAGCAACGGCTGCGGCTCACGATCGGCCTGCGCAAGGAGCGGGGCCGGTGGGTGGTGACGCACGAGCACCACTCGTTCGCCGCGGTTGAAGATGAACTGTGACTCATGATAAACCTGAGCCACAGTTCATCTTCAGGAGGTGTCAGCCATGACTCCCAAGATCGCCCTGGTCACCGGGGCTTCATCGGGCATCGGCGAGGCCACGGCACGCGAGCTGCTCGAGCGTGGGTACACCGTCTATGGCGCCGCGCGACGCGTGGAGCGGATGGCGGAGCTCGCCCGGCTCGGGGTGCGCACGATCGCGCTGGACGTGACCGACGAGGAGTCGGCGGAGAAGGCGGTGGCGGAGATCGTCGCCGAAGCGGGGCGGATCGACCTGCTGGTGAACAACGCCGGCTACGGGTCGTACGGCTCCGTCGAAGAGGTCCCGTTGCAGGAGGGCCGGTACCAGTTCGAGGTCAACGTGTTCGGTGCCGCGCGGCTGATCCAGCTGGTGCTGCCGGTGATGCGAGCGCAGCGTTCGGGCCGGATCGTGAACATCTCCTCGATGGGTGGGAAGATCCACACCCCGATGGGCGCGTGGTACCACGGCACGAAGTTCGCCCTGGAGGGGTTCTCCGACGCGCTGCGGATGGAGGTGCGGCCCTTCGGGATCGACGTGGTCGTGGTCGAGCCCGGCGGCATCGCCACGGAGTGGGGCGGCATCGCGGTGGACCACCTCTTGGAGGTCTCGGGCGAAGGTCCGTACCAGGACGTGGCGGGGAAACTCGCGAAGGGGCTGAGCTCGGGCGCCAACGCGCGGCTGATGTCGAAGCCGTCGGTGATCGCGAAGACCGTCTCGAAGGCTGCGAGCTCGCGCCGGCCGCGAACGCGCTACGCTGCGGGTTTCGGCGCGAAGCCCCTGATCTTCCTGCGCCGGGTCCTGCCCGACCGAGCCTTCGACGCCCTGATCACGAGGGCCGTCGCGAGCTGATCCCGGAGAGCCGATGGAACCGTCCCGCCCGCTGCGCGCCGACGCGGTGCGCAACCGCACGAAGATCCTCGACGCGGCGCGGGAACAGATCACCCGGCTCGGTCCCGACGTCCCGATGGACACGATCGCCGAAGCCGCGGGGGTCGCCGTCGGCACGCTGTACCGCCACTTCCCGACGAAAACCGATCTCGTCACGGCGGTGATCGGCGAGCACAGCGAAGTGCTCACCGAAGCCGTCGAGGCATCGGCGGCGCGGGTGGCCGGCGGGGCCGACGCGATGAGCGAGATCTCGGCTCTCGTGAGCCACATCGTGGAGGCGGCGGCCGCGGACCGGGCGGTGAAGGCGGCGGCCCAGGACGTCGGCGCCGAATACCTGACGCCCGATCAGGAGAGCCGCAGCCGGGCCGCGATGACCCGTCTGATCGAGGCCGCGCAACGCGACGGCCGCCTTCGCGAAGACGTGACGGCCGACGATTACTACCTGCTCCTCCTGACGGCGCCGACGGACGTCGAACCCGCGGTGCGGGCCCGGTGGCTGGAGCTGTTCCTCGCGGGGTTCGCGACCGGGCGGAGCTGACGCGGCCGGTTCGGGATTCCTCGCCGGGTAAGGAAGTTCAGTGCCCGGGCAGGAACGCCGAGGTGAGCGGGCCGGTCAGCCTTCGCGTTGCACGACCACGCCGAGCACACCCGGGCCGGTGTGGGCGCCGATCACGGCCCCGAGCTCCGAGACCACACAACCGCCCTCGCAGCCGGGGACGGCTTCCTCGAGGCGGTTGGCGAGTTCGACCGCGCGTTCCGGCGAGGCGAGGTGGTGCACGGCGAGCTCGACGGGTCCCTCACCCGCGGCCTGCACGGCGAGCTCGACCAGGCGGGCCATGGCGCGGTTTATGGTCCGCACCTTTTCCAGCGGAAGGATGCGCCCTTCGGACATGTGCAGCACCGGCTTGACGGCGAGCGCCGTACCGAGCAGCGCGGCGGCGGGGCCGATGCGGCCACCGCGGCGGAGGTGCTCGAGGGTCTCGACCACGAAGAGCGTGGAGGACCTGTGCGCTGCGTCGACGGCGGCAGCCTCGACGTCGGCGGGTGACTTGCCCGCGGCGGCGGCCACGGCGGCGTGCAGCGCGGCGAAGCCGAGGCCCATCGCGGTGGTGCGCGAGTCGACGACCCGGACGAGGTCCGGACCAACTTCCTGGGCGGCGAGCACCGCGGCTTCCCACGTGCCGGAGAGCTGTTTGGACAGGTGCACGGAGACGATCGAGTCGGCGCCCTCGTCGAGGGCGGCGCGGAAGACCGTCGCGAATTCGGCGGGCGTGGGCCGCGAGGTGGTGACGATCTTGCGCTCCCCCAGCGCTTCGGCGAGCGCGGCGGGACCCATGTCGGTGCCGTCGTAGGAGAGCGTGCCGTCGACGAGGACGTGCAGGGGCACCACCCGCACCGAGTGCCGGTCGGCGAAACCCTCCGGCAGATGGGCGGTGGAGTCCGTGACCACAGCGACCGACACGTCGTCAGCCTACGTCGCCGCGGGGCAAAGCCGGCGTCATCAGCTTCGCCATGGCGTGCCCCACGGCTTCGTGCCCCGCCCAGCCCCAGTGCATGCCGTCGGGGTTGCCGGCACCGCTGAGCACGTGGTCGCCGACGACGGCGGCCAAGTCGAGCAGGGGCACGTCGACGCGTGCGGCCCACGCGGCCGTCGCCGCGGCGGCGCCCGGCCGCGCGGAGTGCACGCCGCCGTAGGAGTCCGCGCGGTGCACCGACGGGAGCACGCCGAAGATCGGCAGCTCGGGCCTCAGCACGCGTAACGCCTCCACGGCGAGGTCGAGGTGGTGCACGGTGAGCTTCGCCGGCAGCACCGTGGGGCGGCCGCGCAAGGCGACCGACAGCCGGGGCTGCGCGGCCAGGTAGGCGGCGCGCACAGAGCGGCGGAGACCGTCGGGCCGGAGGTAGCGCAAGCCGGTGCGCAGGTACGTCGGCAGGGGCGACGGGAGGGTGTCCATGCTGCCGACGGCGAGCACGACGGCATCAACGTGGTGCAGGTCGGACCAGACGCGCGGGTCGCCGGTGAGCGACCACCACGCGTCGCGCGCGGTCCAGCCGATGCCGGCGACGAGGTCGGCGCGGCCGCCGAGCGCGGTGGCGGCGACGTTGGGCCACAGGCGCGGTTCGTCCGCGGCGCAGGGTCCTTCGGGACCGTGGAAGCTCAGCGAGTCACCGAAGACGAGCAGGTGCGGGCCCATCGATCAGCCGGTGATCCCCGCGTTGTACGCGTGGAGCCGCCACGTGCCGTCGCGGCGGCCGAGTTCGACCCAGTGGCAGTTCATGATGCCGCCGAGCGAAGGCCAGATCTCGATGGGCAGTCCCAGCAACTTCGCCGTGAGCGCGACGATCAGACCACCGTGGGAAGCGAGCAGCACGGATTCGCCGGCCTCGGAGTTGGGCTGCAGCAGGTCGTTCACGACCTCGCTGGCGCGCTCGGCGACGTCCACGCGGGACTCGCCGCCGGGCGGGGCCCACGCGGCATCGGTGCGCCAGTTGTCGCGTTCACCGGGGTAGGCGGCGTCCACCTCTGGTCCGGTCAGGCCCTGCCACTCGCCGAGGTGCGTTTCGCGCAGGCGCTTGTCGATGCGCAGCGGCACGCCGATCGCCTCGGTGAGCACGGTGGCGGTGTCGGTCGCGCGGTGCAGGTCCGACGCGATCACCAGGTCGGGGGAGAACCGCGCGAGCGCGGGAACGGCGAAGCGCGCCTGGTTCCAGCCGACCGGGGTCAGCGCGGAGTCCAGGTGTCCCTGCATGCGGCCGGCGGCGTTGTAGTCCGTCTCGCCGTGCCGCCAGAGCAGCAGCCGCTTCAGGCTCACGCGTCCTGGCCGTCCGCGCCGTCCGCACCGCCGTCGGACTCGGCCGCCGCGGCGGGCTCGAGCCCCTCGACCTCGATGCGCGGGCAGTCCTTCCACAGCCGCTCGAGGCCGTAGAACGAGCGCTCCTCCTGGTGCTGCACGTGGACGACCACGTCGACGTAGTCGAGCAGCACCCAGCGGCCCTCGCGGGCGCCTTCGCGGCGAACCGGCTTGTGGCCGCCGATGCGCAGCTTCTCCTCGACGTTGTCGACGATCGCACCGACCTGCCGCTCGTTGGGCGCGGACGCGATCACGAAGGCGTCGGTGATCACGAGCTGATCGGACACGTCCAGCACGACCACGTCACTGGCCAGCTTGTCGGCTGCCGCGTGCGCGGCCGCCACGGCCAGCTCTCGTGCCTCGGACGTCGCTACCACAATGCTCCTTCAGGGTTCGGGGTTCGCCCGCACGAGGGTACCCGGTCACTCACCTCTGTCTTTGCGGTACAGGTCCTTCTTCGCGATGTAGCGGACCACGCCGTCGGGCACGAGGTACCAGACCGGCTCGCCGCGTTCCACCCGCTCGCGGCAGCCCGTGGACGAGATCGCCATCGCCGTGACTTCGACGAGGCTGACCTTGCCGCTCGGCAGGTGGTGGGAGTTGAGCCGGTAGCCGGGGCGCGTGACGCCGATGAAGTGCGCGAAGTCGAACAGCTCGTCGGCCTTGTGCCAGGTGAGGATCTGCTCGAGCGCGTCGGCGCCGGTGATGAAGAACAGCTGGTCGTCCGGGTACTCCTCGTGCAGGTCCCGCAGCGTGTCGACGGTGTAGGTCTGGCCGCCGCGGTCGATGTCGACGCGGCTCACGGAGAACACCGGGTTGGACGCGGTGGCGATGACCGTCATGAGGTAGCGGTCCTCGGCGCGGGTGACGCGCCGGTCGGACTTCTGCCACGGCTGGCCGGTGGGCACGAAGATGACCTCGTCGAGCGCGAAGCGCGACTGCACCTCGCTGGCCGCGACGAGGTGACCGTGGTGCACAGGGTCGAACGTGCCGCCCATGACCCCGATCCGGCGTGGTGACATAGCCGGTGAGCCTATACGCGCAATCGGGCGAGGGCTCCCCATCCGGGCTGCGACGTGCGTAACTCGGCTTTGTGGGCGCGGTGCGGGGAGGCGCTGCGCGGGTTCGCGTGGGACACGGGCCGGCCTCTCCCCGCTCCCCCGGTGGAGGCCGGCCCGCGCGCCACGCCCCGGCGGGCAAGGGGGCCCCGCCGGGCAACCCGTCACCTCCCCCGCGAGGGACCGGTTGCGGGAGGGAGTCGCGACTGCGGAGTGCCTTACGCGAGTTCATTTGTGACGTGACTCACATAACTGTGCGTATCGCGGTGCGAACGGTCCGTTCGCACCGCGTCCGGCTCCCGTTCTGTCGGCACCATGGGGTAGACCGGGAACGTGGACACCACCGAAGCCCTTCGCGAACGAGCCGAGACCCTGCTGCGGTCACTCGCGGGAGACACCGCGACCCTGCGCGAGGACCAGTGGACGGCGATCGAAGCCCTGGTCGCGCACCACCGGCGCGCGCTCGTCGTGCAGCGCACCGGGTGGGGCAAGTCGGCCGTGTACTTCCTGGCCACTGCCCTGCTCCGCGAGCGGGGAGCCGGCCCGACGGTCATCGTCTCGCCGCTGCTGGCGCTCATGCGCAACCAGATCTCGGCGGCCGCGCGGGCCGGGATCCACGCGGCGACCATCAACTCCGCCAACGCGCAGGAGTGGGACGAGGTGCAGGCCTCGGTCACCGCCGGCGACGTCGACGTGCTGCTGGTGAGCCCCGAGCGGCTCAACAACCCGGACTTCCGCGACGCCGTGCTGCCGAAGCTCACCGCGACGGCCGGCCTGCTGGTGGTCGATGAGGCGCACTGCATCTCCGACTGGGGGCACGATTTCCGGCCGGACTACCGGCGCCTGCGCACGCTGCTGGGCGACCTGCCCGACGGCGTGCCGGTGCTCGCCACGACCGCGACGGCCAACGACCGCGTGGCGACCGACGTCGCCGATCAGCTGGGCATCGGCGCGGGCGGCGACACGCTGGTGCTGCGCGGGCCGCTCGACCGCGAAAGCCTGCGGCTGGCCGTGGCCGAGCTGCCGACGGACCAGGCCCGGCTGGCCTGGCTCGCCGAGCACCTGGCCGAGCTGCCGGGCTCCGGCATCATCTACACGCTCACCGTCGCGGCGGCCCACGACGTCACCTCGCTGCTGCGCGATCGCGGGTACGAGGTCGCGGCGTACACGGGCAAGACCGATCCGGCCGACCGGCAGGCGGCGGAAGACGACCTGCTGGCCAACCGGGTCAAGGCGCTCGTGGCGACGTCGGCGCTCGGCATGGGCTTCGACAAGCCGGACCTCGGGTTCGTGGTGCACCTGGGTGCGCCGTCGTCGCCGATCGCGTACTACCAGCAGGTCGGGCGTGCGGGCCGCGGGGTGGAGCGCGCGGAGGTCGTGCTGTTGCCCGGGCGCGAGGACAAGGCGATCTGGGCGTACTTCGGCTCCCTCGCGTTCCCGGACGAGCTGCGCGTGTCGCAGGTGCTCAACTCGCTGGCCTACGCCGACCGTCCACTGTCGACAGCCGCACTGGAGCCGACGGTGGAGCTGTCGCGCTCGCGGCTGGAGATGGTGCTGAAGGTGCTCGACGTCGACGGCGCGGTCCGGCGCGTGCGCGGCGGCTGGGAGAGCACGGGCGAGCAGTGGGAGTACGACCGCGACCGCTACGCGCGCGTCGCCAAAGCCCGGGAAGCCGAGCAGGACGCGATGCTCGGTTACCTCGCGACCACCGCCTGCCGCATGGAGTACCTGCGCCGCCAGCTCGACGATCCGGAGGCCGCGCCGTGCGGGCGGTGCGACAACTGCACCGGACGGCACTGGGACACGGGGGTGTCCGAAGAGGTCGCCGGGGCGACGCGCGAACGGCTGGACCGGCCGGGCGTGGAGGTCGCGCCGCGCAAGATGTGGCCGACCGGGATGAAGTCGCTCGACGTGCCGCTGTCGGGCCGCATCCCCGCCGACGGCCAGGCCGAGCCGGGCCAGGCGCTCGGGCGGCTCACCGACGTCGGCTGGGGCGGGCGGCTGCGGGAGCTCGTCGGGGTGGGCGCCCTCGACGGCGAGGTGCCCGAAGCCGTGTTCCAGGCGTGCGTGAAGGTGCTCGCGGGGTGGCAGTGGACGGAGCGGCCGAGCGCGGTCGTGACCATTCCGTCGGCGACGCGTCCGCAGCTCGTGTCGAGCCTCGCCGCCCGGCTGGCGGCCATCGGCCGGCTGGAGCACCTCGGGGCGCTGGAATCGCCGGGTCCGCCGCCCCGGCAGGCGAACAGCGCGCAGCGGCTCGCGGACCTGTGGCGCCGGCTGTCGCTGCCCGACGACGTGGCGGCCCGGGTCGCCGCGACACCCGGCCCGATCCTGCTCGTCGACGACGTCATCGACACCGGCTGGACGATGACACTGGCGGCCCGCCTCCTGCGCAAGGCGGGCGCGAAGGGGGTGTTGCCCTTCGCGCTGGCCAGTACCTCCTGACGGCCGCCGGGCCCGGCGCCGAAAGCACCAACGGCGAGGACGATCGGGAATCCGGTCATCCCTCACGGGACAGGAACACACTTCGGTAGCTACCCACGCGCCGTCGGCAGTGCCACGGTTCTCCGGTGACTGCGCCGGAGCGTTCCGTCGCGAAGGGGAGGCCGAGATGACCGAAGTGGCAGCCGGGAGCGGAACCCGGCACCGGCTTCCGGTGCGCAAGCTGGTGGCCGCCAGCATGGGCAACGCGCTGGAGTGGTTCGACTGGACGATCTACGCAACGTTCAGCATCTACTTCGCCGGGGCGTTCTTCCCGTCGGGCAACGAGGCGCTCGCGCTGATCAACACGTTCGCCACGTACGCGCTGGCGTTCTTCTTCCGGCCGCTGGGCGGGGTGCTGCTCGGGCGGTTCGCGGACCTGCGCGGGCGCAAGCCGGCGATGATCCTGACGATCGCGCTGATGGCGGGCGGGTCGCTGGCGATCGGGGTGCTGCCGACGTTCGGCCAGGTGGGCTGGCTGGCGCCGGTGCTGCTGCTGATCGCGCGTGTGGCCCAGGGACTGTCGGTGGGTGGCGAGGTGTCGAACGCGTCGGCGTACCTCGGGGAGATCGCGCCGCGTGAGCGGCGCGGGCGGTACTCGGCGTTCTTCTACATCTCGACGGGCGGCGCGGTGCTGATCGCCACCGTGCTCGGGTTCGTGCTGGCGCGGACGATGGAGAAGGCGCAGCTGGCGTCGTTCGGCTGGCGGATCCCGTTCCTGATCGGCGGGGTGCTCGGGCTCGCCGGGCTGTGGTTGCGCCGCAGCCTGACGGAAACCGAGCTGTACCAGCAGAAGCAGGAGAGCGCGCGGCGCGTGCGGCGCCCGTTGCTGACGACGCTGACGCACCACCCGAAGGCCGTGGGGCAGCTCGTCGGCATCACGATGCTGGCGACGCTGTGCTACTACACCTTTTTCAGCGCTCTCACGGCGTTCGCGGTGAAGTCGCGCGGGGCGGACGAGGTCGACGCGTTCCTCGCGTTGTCGATCGGAGCCGCGTTGTTCGTGGCGTTGCAGTACCCGTTGGGTGCGCTGTCGGACCGGATCGGGCGCAAGCCGCAGATGCTGGTGTGGTCCGGGGTGACGGCGGTGGTGATCGTGCCACTGTCGTTCCTGATCGGGCCGGGGTTCGGTGGGCTGCTCGTGGTGTTCTGCGTGGGGCTGGCGCTCTACGCCGCCGTCACGGCGCTCACGCCGGCGATCATGAGCGAGCTGTTCCCGACCGAACTGCGCGGGCTGGGCATCGGCGCTTGGTACAACCTGACCGTCGCGGTGTTCGGCGGGACGGCGCCGCTGGTGCTCAACGCACTGTCCGCGGCCGGGGCGGCGACGGCGTTCTTCTGGTACGTCGCGGCCGCCGGGGTGATCGCGTTCCTCGTCGTACTGCGGCTGCCGGAGACGAAGGGCAGCGAACTGCGGTAATCCCTTCGAGCCGCTCCGGGCCGAGTCGCTACGCTGCGTCGACTCGACCGAGCGAAGAAGGAGGGACACCGTGCGCAAGCCCGAGGTTAGTGAGGAACTGGCACGACGCGTGGTGGACGCCCTCCACCACGCGCTCGACGTCGACCTCGCACCGCAGGACGCGCTGATCGCGGTCTCGACGCGCGACGGCGTGGACTACCAGTGCAACCTGGCCATGAGCCTGGGCAAACGCCTCGGCCGGCCGCCGCGCGAAGTGGCGTCGGCCATCGTCGCGCACCTGCGGATCGACGACGTGGCCGAGCCGCCCGAGATCGCCGGCCCCGGGTTCCTCAACTTCGTGCTCCGCCGCGAGTGGCTCGAAGACCGCGTCGCCGCACTGAGCGACGACGCGCGCCTCGGCGTCGACCCCGTCACCGAGCCGCGGCGGATCGCGCTCGACTACAGCAGCCCGAACGTCGCGAAGGAGATGCACGTCGGGCACTTGCGTTCGTCGGTGATCGGCGACGCCATCTCGCGGCTGCTGCGGTTCGCGGGCCACGAAGTGCTGCCGCACAACCACCTCGGCGACTGGGGCACGCCGTTCGGCATGCTCATCGAGCACCTGCTCGACGAACCACCCGCCGGGCCCAGCGGCATCGGCGACCTCAACGCGTTCTACCAAGCCGCGCGCCGGAAGTTCGATTCCGACGAGGCCTTCGCCACGCGCTCGCGCGAGCGGGTCGTGAAGCTGCAGAGCGGCGACGAGCCGACACTCGCCACGTGGCAGGAGCTCGTCGACGAGTCGACGCGGCACTTCAACGACGTCTACCACCTGCTCGGCATCGCGCTCACCGACGCCGACATCTACGGCGAGAGCTTCTACAACCCGTACCTCGGGAAGGTCGTCGACGAGCTCGAGGCCGACGGGCTCACCGAGCTCAGCGACGGCGCCGTCTGCGTGTTCCCCGAAGGCTTCCACAACCGCGAAGGCGACCGGCTGCCGCTGATCGTCCGCAAGAGCGACGGTGGCTACGGCTACGCGGCCACCGACCTCGCCACCGCGAAGTACTGGACCACCGAACGCGGCGCGACCGATCTGCTGTACGTCGTCGGCACGCCGCAGGCCCAGCACTTCGCGATGGTCTTCGCCGTCTGCCGCGCCGCGGGCTGGCTCGAGGGCGTGCACGCCGAGCACATCGGCTTCGGCTCGGTGCTCGGCGCCGACGGCAAGGTGATGCGCACGCGCGCCGGCGAGACGATCAAGCTCGCCGATCTGCTGGCCGAAGCGGTTTCGCAGGCCGCCGACGTGGTCGCCGAACGCAGTGAACTCGGCGCGGACGAACAGCGCGAGGTCGCGCGCGCCGTCGGGATCGGCGCGGTGAAGTACGCCGACCTGTCCGGCGACCGCGAACGCGACTACGTGTTCGACTGGGACCGCATGCTCGCCAAGGACGGCAACACGTCCGTGTACCTGCAGTACGCGCACGCGCGGATCGAGTCGATCCTCGCCAAGGCGGGTGAGCACGACACGGCGCCGGTCTCGCTCGGCCAGCCGGCCGAACGCGCGCTCGCGCTCACGTTGCTGCGCTTCGGGGAAGCCGTCCGCTCCGCGACCGTCACGTACGCGCCGCACAAGCTGTGCACCTACTTGTACGACACGGCCGTGACGTTCTCCCGCTTCTACGAGCAATGCCCGGTGCTCTCGGCGGAAACGCCGCACCTGCGCGCGTCGCGGGTGCAGCTCGCCACGCTGACGTCGCGGACGCTCGTGCTCGGCCTCGAACTGCTCGGCATCGAGGCCCCGCGCCGGCTCTGATCGCGGGTGCCCCGGCGGGACGCCGTTGTCCCGCCGGGACTCAGATCTGCGCCTGTCCCCCGTCGACGAACCACTCCGCGCCGTTGACGAACGACGACGCGTCGGACGCCAGGAACGCCGCCACCGAGGCGATTTCGTCCGGGTGACCGAGCCGGCCGAGCGGAACCTGCTCGACCAGCTGGGGCAGCACCGGCCCGAGCGCACCCACCAGCCCCGGCGTCTCGGTCGGGCCCGGGCTGAGCACGTTGATGCGGAACTTCCGCGCGGCCGCATGCTGGGCCCAGCTGCGCACCAGGTTGCGCACGGCGGCCTTCGACGCGCCGTAGACCTCCAGGGGCGCGCTCGGCCGCACCGCGCTGGTGGACCCGGTCACCACGATCGACGCGCCGGGCGAAAGCAGGGGAAGCGCTTTCTGCACGGTGAAGATCACGCCCTTCACGTTGGCGCCGAAGGTGTAGTCGATGGACTCCTCGGTGATGTCCCCGAGCGTTCCCGGCAGGCCGCCGCCGGCGTTGGCGACGAGCACGTCGACCCGCCCCGCCTGCTCTTTCACCACCTCGTAGAGCCGGTCGAGGTCCGCGGCGACCGCCACGTCGACCTGGACCCCCGTCACCGAAGGGCCGACTTCGGCGACCGCCGCGTCGAGCTTCTCCTTGTCGCGGCCGGTGATGAACACCCGCGCGCCCTCCGCGACGAACCTCCGGGCCACGGCCAGGCCGATCCCGCTGTTGCCGCCGGTGACGACGGCGACCTTGTCTGCCAGCACCCCTGTCATGGGACTCCTCCAGTTCTTGACTGCTTCGTCCAGAACGCTAGCCCGTTATGGACGAAGCAGTCAAGAACAAGTAGGCTCGCGGGGTGGCGAGACCGCGGAAGTTCGACGAGCGAGAGGTGCTGGACGCGGCCCGGAACCAGTTCTGGCAGGCCGGGTACGCGGGCACGCGCATGGACGAGATCGCCGAGGTCACGGGCCTCGGCAAGGGCAGCCTGTATGGCGCCTTCGGGGGCAAGCAGGAGCTGTTCCGCCGCGTGTTCGACGACTACTGCACCGCCATCGTCGACACCACCGGGCGCGGGCTGCGCGGGTCCGATGAGGACGCTTACGCGCGCCTGGTCACCCACGTCAACGCCGTCGCCGCGGCGACCGCCGCCGACGTCGCCCATCGCGGCTGCCTGCTCGCCAAGGGCGCGGCCGAACTGGCGGAACACGACGACGTCGTCGCCGGGCGCGCGCGGGAAACGGTCGAGGCGTTGCAGCAACTGCTGGCGGACGACGTCGCCGCGTGCCAGCGCAACGGCGACCTCGCCGCGGACGCCGATCCGGTCAAGCTGGCGGCTCTGCTGCTGGCCGTGCTGCGCGGCATCGAGGCGGTCGGCAAAGCGGGCGCGAGCGAGGAAACCCTGCGGGACATCGCGGAAACGGCGATCGCGGTCCTCCCCCGGCCCGCAGCCTGACCGTCAGCGGCGCAGTTTCTGGACGGCGCCCATCATCCGGAACATCGTGCGCATCAGCGCCCGGCGGAGACGACTTTCGGACACGAACTGCTCGGCACTGCGGGCCGAGGCACGGACGGCCTTGTCCGCGTACTTGCGCATCTCCCGTTCGTACTCCGCGACGGCCACTGACGGCTCCGTCCCGGAAGTGAGCTTGCGGCACAACACTTGCGCGTCGCGCAGAGCGGTGTTGGCGCCGATGCCGCGGAAGGGCGTCATGCTGTGGGCGGCGTCGCCGAGGAGCGTCACGGGACCGGAGGACCAGGCGCGCACCGGAACGGACGTGAGGATGGGCAGGCGACTCACCGAGGCGTCGGGGGAAGCCGAGACCAGCGCGCGCACCTCGGGGTGCCAGTCGCGGATCAGGTCGAGCACCCGGGCGCGCAGGCCGGCACCGTCCAGTTCGGACACCGCGGCCGGCAGGTTCCGCGCGCCGTAGCCCCACATCACGTAGCTGCCGGTGTTGTCGAACAGCACGGGGTCGACGGCGGCGGTTTCGTCGTTGACCGCGCTCTCCGGGAACAGGTGCGGCGCGGTGAACAGGCCACAGCCCGGCGGGGCCACGACGTACACCGGACCGGCGGTGAACCGGCCGGCGGCAGCCTCAACCGGTGCCTTGCCCGCGATCATCACGATTCCCGTGTCCACCCGGTGCGCGTGCGGCAGGAGCTGCCCGCGCACGCGGGAGTTCGCGCCGTCCGCGCCGATCACGAGGTCGGCCGAAGCCGTGGTGCCGTCGGCGAAGTGGAGGGTGACGTCCTTGGGCCCGGTCTCGTAGCGCACGAACTCCTTGTCGTACCAGAGGATTCCCTCGAGGCCGGCCGACAGCACCTGGTGCAGCGAAATGCGGCTCACGGAGTGGTGCGCGGCCGCCGGATCGGCCGCCGGCGGTTCGCGCAGGACAGCGAGCGCGCGCAATTGCTCGGTGACGAACGCGAACTCGTGCGCGGCCGAGCCCGTCGTCGCCAGGAAGCGGTCCCACGACGAAGCCGGCAGGCACTCGTGCAGCGCGGCCGCGCCGCGCGGATCGATGTGCACGCGGTAACCCTGCAGCCGCTCGGTCCGGGTGCGGCTGCGTTCGTACACCGCGACGTCGACGCCGGCGCGGACCAGGCCGTGGGCCAGGCACAGGCCACCGGTCCCGCCACCGACGACAGCCACTCGCACAGTCATGGTTTTCCCCTCTCGAAGTCCTCTCCATAATTATCCATACGGATGATTAAGTCAACCATAAGGATGATTGAGTCATCGACTAGGCTGAACCCGTGCCCGAGAACAGCCCGCGCCGCGCGCCCCGCGAGCGGCAGCGCGATCCCGAACGCACCAAGGCGCGCATCGTCGAAGCGGCCAAGGTGGAATTCGGGAGCAAGGGGTACGCGGCCGCGCGCGTCGGCGAGATCGCCGCGCGGGCGGGCGTGAACAAGCAGCTGATCTCGTACTACTTCGGCGGCAAGGAAGGGCTCTACACCGAGCTGAACCGGCCGGTGTTCGACGGCTTCACCGAGCTGACGGCCCCGGATCGCGAGCTCGCGGACGTCGCCGCCGACTTCGTGCGCTCGGGGCTGGCCGACGCCGATCTCGGGCGCCTGTTCCTGTGGGAGAACCTCACCGACGGCGAGCCGGACGCCGTCGGCGTCGAGGAGCAGCGTGAATTCCTCCAGCGGCAGCTCGACTACGTCCGCGGGCGCCAAGCGGCGGGCGACTTCCCCGCCGACGTCGACCCGGCCGCGCTGATGCTCGTGCTGATGGCCGCCGCGAGCGCGTCGCTCGCGTTCCCGCGCGTGGCCCGCGCGCTCACCGGCCAGGACCCGAAGTCCGCCGAGTTCGCCGAGGACTACGCGGAGCAGCTGGCCCGCATCGTGCGCGCGCTCAAGCCCTAGCGATCAGCGCGACGAGCTCGTCGGCGAGCTCCGGGCCCAGCGGGGCCCGCGTGGCGAGCAGCCGGTACCACAGCGTGCCGAACACGACGTCGATCAGGGTTTCGCGGGAGACGCCGGCAGGCAGTTCGCCGCGGTCTCCCGCGCGGTCGATGAGCCGGCCCAGCACTTCGCGGCGGCGCAGCAGGAAGTCTTCGCGGAAGCGGTCGCCGAACGCGGGATCCACCTGCGCCTGCGCCATCAGCGCGCGCAGGGTGTCGCCGACGGGTTGTTTCGCGCCCAGCGCGAACGTGTCCACGAGGAACTCGCGCAGGTCCGCCACGAGCGAGCCGCGGTCGGGCACCGGCACGATCACGTCCGCCTTCGTGGCGAGCGCCTCCAGGAGCACGTCCGCTTTGGACGGCCACCAGCGGTAGACGGTCTGCTTGCCCGCGCCCGATCGCGCCGCGATGCCTTCGATCGTCAGGCCGGCGTACCCGACCTCCGCGATCAGTTCGAGCGTCGCGGCGAGGATCGCGTCGCGGCTGGCGGCGCTGCGCTTGCGGCCGGGGCGGTTGCGGACGGGCTGGTCGGTCACGGGAACCGATGGTAGCGTAATTCGAGACGAGACGTCACGGTTCGAAATAGGAGACCACATGAACATCCACAAGGCCCTCGTCGCCGGGGGCACTTCGGGCATCGGGCTGGCGACCGCGCGCAAGCTGCGCGAGCGGGGCTTCGAGGTCCACCTGACCGGCCGCGGCAAAGAGCGGCTCGACGACCTCGCGATCAGCGACCCGGACCTCACCGGCCACCAGGCCGACGGCGGCGACGCGGCCGCGATGACCGCGCTCGGCGAACAGCTCGGCCAGGTCGACGCACTGGTCGTGAGCCTGAGTGGCAACGAAGGCATGGGCCCGATCGCGGACCTCGATCTGGAGATGCTGCGCCGCGCCTTCGACGCCAAGTTCTGGGCGCACCTCACGACGATCCAGGCTCTCCTGCCCCGGCTCGCGCCGACCGGCTCGATCACCCTGGTCACGGCCGTCAGCGCGCGCACGGGCATGCCGGGCACGGCCGGCATCGCGGCGATCAACGGGGCACTGGAAGCCGCGGTCAAACCGCTGGCGACCGAACTGGCGCCGATCCGCGTGAACGCCGTGTCGCCCGGCGTCGTGGACACGCCCTGGTGGAGCGGGTTCCCGGCGGAGCAGCGCGCGGCCTACTTCACGCAGGCCGCGGCCACCCTGCCCGTCCGCAAGGTCGCGACGGCCGAGGACATCGCCGAAGCCGTCGTCTTCGCGGCCACCAACGCGAACACCACCGGCACCGTCCTCGAAACCGACGGCGGCGCCCGCCTGATCGCCCTCTGACCCCACGGGGGCGACAACGGCGTCGCCTCCGCGAGTGGTTCCGACACCGGTGCGGTGTCCGAAGAGTCAGGAGCGGCGCAGGGGGACGAGGTCGTCGGCGTGGACGACTTCGCGGCGGTGCTCCACGGCGACCTCGTGGGTGGAGCGGCCGATGAGGTCGGGCAGTTCGCCGGCGTCGAAGGAGACCACGCCGCGGGCGACGGGAACGTCCTTGGCGTCCACGAGGTCCACGACGTCGCCCGCTTCGAACTTGCCCTCGACGCCGGTGATGCCGGCGGCGAGCAGCGAGCGGCGGCGCAGGATGGCGGCCACGGCGCCGTCGTCGAGGCGCAGGCGCCCGGAGGAGTCCGCGGCGTAGCCGAGCCAGAAGCGGCGCGCGGACAGGCGCGTGTCGGCCGGGGCGAAGGCCGTGCCGACTTCGGCGGAGCCCAGCGCGCCGGCCGCGTCGGCGGCGGCCGCGAGGAGCACGGGGATGCCGGCGCCGGCGGCCGTGCGGGCGGCGGCGAGCTTCGAGACCATACCGCCGGTGCCGAGACCCGACGACGACATGCCGACGGCGATGCCCTCGACGTCGGATTCGCTGAGCACCTCGGTGATCTTGCGCGTCGCGCCGTCGCGCGGATCGCCGTCGTAGAGACCGTCCACATCGGACAGCAAGATGAGCGCGTCGGCGCCCACGAGGTGGGCGACGAGCGCGGCGAGGCGGTCGTTGTCGCCGAAGCGGATTTCCTGGGTGGCGACGGTGTCGTTCTCGTTCACCACCGGCACGGCGCCGAGCGCGAGCAGCCGCGAGAACGTGCGCTGCGCGTTGCGGTAGTGCGAGCGGCGCACGACGTCGTCGGACGTCAGCAGGACCTGGCCGACGGTGAGCGAATACCGGCCGAACGACTCGGCGTACGCGTGGGCCAGCGCGAGCTGCCCCACGCTCGCCGCCGCCTGCTTCGTGGCCAGGTCACGCGGGCGCTTGCCCAGCGACAGGGGTGAAAGGCCCGCGCCGATCGCGCCCGAGGACACGAGCACGATCTGGCACTCGCGCGCCACCCGGGCCGCGATGGCGTCGACCAGCGCGTCGAGCCTTTTCACATCCAGGCCATTGCCTGCCGTGGTGAGGGCGGACGAACCGACCTTGACGACGAGCCTGCGGGCTTCGGCGATCTCGACGCGCGTGCCGCTCACCGGTCCAGGTCCTCCAGATCGTCGTCGAAGTCGTCCCCGAAATCGGCGGACGACTCCTCCCCGGTGCCGTCCCGTCGGATCCGGCGGGCTTCCTTGCGCTCGGCCGCGCCGACGCGGTCGCTCTTCTCCAGCCGCACGTCGGTGCCGCGCCCGGACAGGTGCACCGCGACGCCGGGCGACGAGGGCTCCCATTCGAACTGCACGTCGCCGATCGTGACCGGGCTGCCCGGCTTCGCCCCCCGCTTCGCGAGCGCTTCTTCGACGCCGAGCCGGTTGAGCCGGTCGGCGAGGTAGCCGACCGCCTCGTCGTTGGCGAAGTTCGTCTGCCGGATCCAGCGCTCGGGCCGGGCACCGCGGACGATGAACGCGCCCTCTTCCTCGGGATCGACCTCGACCGTGAAGCCGCTGTCGTCGATGGCCAGCGGGTGCAGCACGATCCGCTGCTGCTCCAGCACCGGCTGCGCCTCGCGGTACTCCTCCACGACCTTCGCCAGCGCGAAGGTGAGCTCCCGCAGGCCCTTGCGCGAGGCGGTCGAGATCTCGAACACCTGCAGGCCGCGAGCTTCGAGCTCGGGCCGCACGAACTCGGCCAGCTCGGCCGCTTCCGGCACGTCGATCTTGTTCAGCACCACCACGCGGGGGCGCTCGTCGAGCTTGCCGCCCAGGCCCGGCGTGTACTTCGCGAGTTCGGCCTCCAGCGCGTCCACATCGGACAGCGGGTCGCGGCCCGGCTCGAGCGTCGCGCAGTCGACCACGTGCACCAGCACGGCGCAGCGCTCGATGTGACGCAGGAAATCCAGCCCCAGGCCCTTGCCCTCCGACGCGCCCGGGATCAGGCCCGGCACGTCGGCCATCGTGAACACGGTGGCCCCGGCGGTGATCACGCCGAGGTTCGGCACGAGCGTGGTGAACGGGTAGTCCGCGATCTTCGGCTTCGCGGCCGACAGCACGGAAATCAGCGACGACTTGCCCGCGCTCGGGAAGCCGAGCAGACCGACGTCGGCGACCGAACGCAGCTCCAGCACGAGGTTGCGCGATTCACCCGGCTCGCCGAGCAGCGCGAACCCGGGGGCCTTGCGTGCCTTCGACGCGAGCGCCGCGTTGCCGAGCCCGCCGCGGCCGCCCTGGGCCGCGATGAACGTGGTGCCGGGCGACACGAGGTCGGCCACGAGCTCGCCGTCCTCGGTGAAGACGACGGTGCCGGACGGCACCTTCATCTCCAGCGGTTCACCGGCGGCGCCGTTGCGGTTGCTGCCCATGCCCATCTTGCCGCTGCCCGCTTTGGCGTGCGGGCGGAAGTGGAAGTCGAGCAGGGTGTGCACGTTCGGGTCGACGACCAGCGTGACGTCGCCGCCGTTGCCGCCGTTACCGCCGTCGGGGCCGCCGAGCGGCTTGAACTTCTCGCGGTGCACGGAGGCACAGCCGTTCCCACCGTCGCCGGCGGTCAAGTGGATCACCGCGCGGTCCACGAACCGGGACGCCATGACATTGCCTCTATTCACTCGCGAAGAAAAGGTACCGAACAAGACAAACGAGGGGTGGTGCCGGATATTCCGGCTCCACCCCTCGTCAGAAGATCGTGCGCGCTAAGCCTGGAAAGCTCAGGCTTCCACGGCCTCAGGCACGACGATGTTGACCGTCTTGCGGCCACGCTTGGTGCCGAACTCGACCGCACCGGCGGCGAGGGCGAACAGCGTGTCGTCGCCGCCACGGCCGACGTTCACGCCGGGGTGGAACTTGGTGCCGCGCTGGCGAACCAGGATCTCGCCGGCGTTGACCTCCTGGCCGCCGTAGCGCTTCACGCCCAGTCGCTGGGCGTTGGAGTCACGACCGTTGCGGGAGCTGGACGCACCCTTCTTGTGAGCCATCGCTCAAGCCTCTTTCTGAAGACTACGAAGATCCGAAGAACTACTTGGAGATGCCGGTGACCTCGACGCGGGTCAGCTTCTGCCGGTGACCCTGGCGCTTGTGGTAGCCGGTCTTGTTCTTGAACTTGTGGATCCGGATCTTCGGACCCTTGGTCTGCTCCACGACCTTGCCGGTGACCGAGACCTTCGCCAACGCGTCGGCGTCCGTGGTGACCTCGCCACCGTCCACGAACAGCACGGCGGGGAAGGTGTGCTCGGTGCCCGGCTCGCCCTCGAGCTTCTCGACCTCGACGACGTCGCCGACGGCCACCTTGTACTGCTTGCCGCCGGTCTTGACGATCGCGTACGCCGACACGGAAGTCTCCTGCATTAACTCGGCCCTAAAACTACTAGGCAATCGGGTGGGGGGCTGGCGCGGACGGCCCGCCCGGGGGCGGTCCAGGTGCTCGCGCAGCGGCCTGCTCTGGTGGCAGGCCGTACTACAGGTTACGTGAGGTTCCCCGGTGGATGGACACCGGGGTCCCCTACGTGGTCTTTCAGCTCTGCTCCGAGGCGTGCACCGGCGGACCCGCCGGCCGCGACGCCGCCCGGCGCGGACGGCGCCGGGTGGGCCGCGTCGCCGGAACCGGCGCACTGACCTCGGATTCGGCCTGCTGAGCTGCCTCAGCAGGCTCCTCCGCCTCAGCGGTCCCAGCCGGCTCCGGCTGGGCCTCCGACGCGGTGGTCTCACGCTCCACAGCCGGCTGCGCCTCGTCGGCGGCAGCCTCCGCGGCCTTCGGCTCGGCTTCCGGGCCGGCCTGGACGTCGCCGGCCTCAGCTTCCGCGGCGGCCTGGCGCGCCGCCCGAGCCTCCCGGCGGGACCTGCCACGGTCGCCGGCCTTGCCCTCGGCGGGCTGGCCGGCCTCGTCAGCGGCGGGCGCGGCGGGCGCCTCGCCGTCCGGAGCCGGCTGGTCGGCGGCCGCGTCACCCGGCTCGTGGTCGGTCTTGGCCGACGCCGCCTTCGACGCGTTCACCATGGCCTGCACCGCGGACACCGCGGATTCGCGCTGCTCGGGCGTCGGGCCGGCCGGCTGGTCGGCCTTGGCGGGCTCGGTGTGCTGCTCCTCGGTCTTGCCACCGCGGCCGCGGGAGCGCCGGGAACCCTTGGTGTCACCGCCGTTGCCGTGGTTGTGGCCGTTGTTCCCGTTGCCGCCGCCGTTGCGCTGCAGCTCGGTCGACACGATCACGCCGCGGCCCTTGCAGTGCTCGCACGGCGTCGAGAACGCCTCGAGCAGGCCCGTGCCGATCTTCTTGCGCGTCATCTGGACGAGGCCCAGCGACGTCACCTCGGCGACCTGGTGGCGCGTGCGGTCGCGGCCCAGGCACTCGGTGAGGCGGCGCAGCACCAGCTCGCGGTTGGACTCGAGCACCATGTCGATGAAGTCGATCACGATGATGCCGCCGATGTCGCGCAGCCGCAGCTGGCGGACGATCTCCTCCGCCGACTCCAGGTTGTTGCGCGTCACCGTCTCCTCGAGGTTGCCGCCCGAGCCGGTGAACTTGCCGGTGTTGACGTCGATGACCGTCATGGCCTCGGTGCGGTCGATCACGAGGTAACCGCCCGAGGGCAGCCAGACCTTGCGGTCGAGGGCCTTCATGATCTGCTCGTCGACCCGGTGGTCGGCGAACACGTCGCCGGTGCCGGTGTAGCGCTTGAGCCGATCGGTCAGGTCCGGGGCGACGTGCTCGACGTAGGAGCGGATGGTCTCCCACGCCTTGCCGCCCTGCACCTCGAGCTTGGCGAAGTCCTCGGTGAACAGGTCGCGCACGACCTTGACCAGCAGGTCGGGCTCCTCGTAGAGCATGGTCGGCGCGCCGCCCTTGCGAGCGGACCCGGCGTCGGCCTTCTCCTTGATGACGTCCCACTGCGCCTTGAGACGGCGGACGTCGCGGTCGAGCTCCTCCTCGCTGATGCCCTCCGAGGCGGTGCGGATGATCACGCCCGCGTCCTCGGGGACGATCCGCTTGAGGATGTCCTTGAGGCGGCGCCGCTCGTTCTCCGGCAGCTTGCGCGAGATGCCCGTGGCCCCGCCGGCCGGCACGTAGACCAGGAAGCGGCCCGGCAGCGAGATCTGCGTGGTCAGCCGGGCGCCCTTGTGCCCGACCGGGTCCTTGGTGACCTGCACGAGCACGCTGTCGCCGGTGGAGAGGGCCTGCTCGATCTTGCGCGCCTTGCCCTCGAGCCCGGCGGCGTCCCAGTCCACTTCACCGGCGTAGAGCACGGCGTTGCGGCCGCGGCCGATGTCGATGAACGCGGCCTCCATGCTCGGCAGCACGTTCTGCACGCGGCCGAGGTAGACGTTGCCCACGATCGAGCCGCTGCCGGCCGACGTGACGAAGTGCTCCACGAGGACGCCGTCCTCGAGCACGCCGATCTGCGTGTTGTCGCCCTTCTCGGCGACGACCATCGCGCGCTCAACGGCCTCCCGGCGGGCCAGGAACTCGGCCTCGGACAGGATCGGCGCGCGGCGGCGGCCGGCCTCGCGGCCGTCGCGGCGGCGCTGGCGCTTGGCCTCGAGGCGCGTGGAGCCGCGGACGCTGCGCACCTCGTCGCGCGCCGGGCGCTCGGCCTGCTCGGCCTTGCCCTGGCGCACGTGGGTGACGGTGTTGGGCGGGTCGTCGCCGCCCGTCGCCTCGGCGTTGTCGTCGTCCCCGCCCTTGCGGCGGCGACGGCGGCGACGGCGGCGGCTGCCGCCTTCGCCGTCGGCATCGCTGTCGGTGTCGCCGTCCGCGGCCGACTCGTCGGGCTCGCCCTCGGCGCTCTCGCCGGCCTCGGTGTCGGCCTGCTTGTCCTTGTCGTCGTCGCGCTTGCGGCCCTGGTCCTCGCCGGGCTCGTCGTCGGTGTCGGCGCCCTCGTCGCCACCCTTGCCGCGACCGCGGCCGCGGCGTCCGCGCCGGCGCCGGCGACGGCCGCCGGGGCCTTCGCCGTCGTCGTCGGAGCGGTCGTCGGCCTCGTCGGCCGTGGTGTCCTCGGCCGGTTCTTCCTCGACCTGCTCTTCCGCGGCCCGCTCTTCCTTCACCGGCTCGGAGCCGACGCCGAACACGGCCTCGGGCCGCGGCCGCGCGGGGCGATCACTCGCCGCCTCGGGCTCCGGCGGCAGGAACACCGGCGACGGCGCGGCGAACACCGGCACGTGCACCGGGCGCTTGGTCTGCGTGGTCTGCGGTTCGGGCTCGGCCTCGGCAGCCGGGGCTTCGGCGGCCGGGATCGCGGGCGCGACGGTGCGGCGCACGCGACGGCGAGCCGGCGTCCGCTCTTCCGGCTCGGCCTGCGGCTCCGCGGCGGGCGCCTCGGCAGGGGGCGCCGCTTCGGCCTGCGTTTCGGCAGCGGGAGCCGCAGCGGCGGGCTCGGGCTGCGCCGGCGCCGGCTCGGCGCTTTCGGCCGCGGTGGACGTCCCGGAAGTCTCGGAAGTCCCAGCCGCCTCAACGGTTTCCGCACCGGCTTCGTCGGCCGGGCCGGTCAGGGCCTCGGCCACGTGGAACGCGACCTCGCGGGTCACGCTCGACTGCGCGCTGCGGGGGCTCTCTCCGAGCTCGGCGAGCTTCGCGAGCAAGTCGCGGCTGCTCTGGCCGAGAAGCTTGGCCAGCGCGTGCACGCGGATGCGCGGCGGCAGCTCGCCCAGCCGGCTGGCCACGGATGCGGCGGTATTCCCGCCGGTCTGATCGGCGGGTGTGTCCGCGTTCGACATGTGTCTCCTCCGCCCCCGGGCGCGTCGGCCGGTTCCCACCGGTGACGACGCGGCCGCGCAGGGGCCCTTTCTGTTTCGTGCCCGCCGTGGTGGTGACCAGCGGCGGGAATCCTTGCTCGGCAACCGTGCGGCCCACCGGGGTTCGGCGAGCCGGGCACGGCCAGGTCTCCTCGGCGGTGCGCCGGCACGGCTAGCAGCCCCCGCGGGCCGGCTCCACGACGTCGAGCTGCCCGGCCTCCCGGGGGCGACGCGCGTGGTGCCTGTCCGGCACTCCTCCGGACCGCGCACGACCCGGGCGGGATGCCCGTCGACGAGGCGGTCGACGTGAGTATCCCACACCCGGGGGTGAACCCGGTGTAGTCGGTGCCCGCAGCAGGCACCCGGGCGCGCCGGACTCATGCGGGCGGGCGAACTTGGCCGTACCGCTTGTCGAGCCGCTCCGGCCTG
The DNA here is from genome assembly GCF_044452505.1 of Amycolatopsis sp. NPDC051903. Classification (NCBI taxonomy): domain Bacteria; kingdom Bacillati; phylum Actinomycetota; class Actinomycetes; order Pseudonocardiales; family Pseudonocardiaceae; genus Amycolatopsis; species Amycolatopsis sp. NPDC051903. The sequence continues at coordinate 130,713 of NZ_JBITBT010000012.1, forward strand.
GCTAGCGTGCGGCTCGGGCACGCGTGCGCACGCACGCGTGTGCCCCCGCTCGGTAGGAGGTCCGGTGTCCCTGCTGGCGCGGCCGCTGCGCGCGGCCGTGTGCCTGGTCGCGGTGCTTTCGGGGTGCCTCGCCGCCGTACCGGTGGCGGACGCGGACGGCACCGGGTGCCACCCTGCGGGCCGGGCACTGCGCTACGTCGTCGCCTTCGACCGCGGGACGTCCGAGAAGTCCGCCGACGCGCAGGTCCAGGCCGCGTGCGGTCACCCGGTCGGGTACTACCCGCACATCGCCGTGGCGGTCGTCACTTCGGACGATCCGGATTTCGCCGGCCACATCGGGCTCGACCGCGCGTTCAGCGCGCAGGCCACGCGGCTCGCGGCCCAGCGGGCGACCGGCGACCCGGTACCGCCGCAGCCGGCGCGGGCCGAGCTGCGCCTGTCCGATCCGGCGCGGGTCCCGGCGGCCGACCTGTCGGGTGAGCAGTGGGACATGCGGATGGTCGACGCGACCTGGGCGCACCAGGCGTCCGAGGGCAGCCGCGACGTGGTGGTCGGCGTGCTCGACTCCGGCGTCGACCCGCACCACCCCGACCTCGCGGCCGCGCTGGACCCGGCCGACTCCGCCGGCTGCATCACCGGCGTCGCGGACCCGCGGCCCGAGGCGTGGCAGCCGACCACGTCGGTGCACGGCACGCACGTCGCGGGCATCATCGCGGCGGCCGACGACGGCAAGGGCGTGACCGGGGTCGCACCCGGTGTGCGGATCGCGTCGGTGAAGGTGATCGACGACCGGGGTTACGCCGATCCGGAGGCCGCGGTGTGCGGGCTGATGTGGTCGGCCGCCCACCACTTCCCCGTGACCAACAGCAGCTGGTTCGTGAACCCGTGGTCCCTTTCGTGCGTGCGCGGCGACGACCGCGGAGTGGTGCACGAGGTGCTCGCGCGCGCCGTCGAGTACGCCACCTCGGCCGGGACGCTGAACGTCGCCGCCGCGACGAACGAGGCCGTGGACCTCACGCCGTCGGCCCGCTCGGGCGCGCGACCGTCGAGCGCGGCGAAGTGCGAAGCGCTGCCCGCCGGCCTGCGGGACGTGGTGGCGGTGTCGGCCGTCGGCGCGGACCGGGTGAAGGCGGGCTACAGCTCGTACGGCCTCGGTGTGGTGGATGTCACCGCGCCGGGTGGCGAAGCGGGCCGCTGCGTGGTGTCGACCGTGCCCGGCGGGTACGCGCCGCTGTGCGGGACGTCGATGGCCGCGCCGCACGTCGCGGGGGTGCTCGCGCTGCTGAAGTCGGCGCACCCGGCGATGGGACCCACCGCGCTCCGGCGCGCGCTGGAGACGCGGGCGACGCCGATGCCGTGCCCCGACGACTACGACCTCACGGGCGACGGCACGCAGGACGCTTACTGCGCCGGCTACGACAGCTACAACGGCTTCTACGGCCACGGCATGGTCGACGCGCTCGCCGCCGTCGCGCCGCCGGAGAAGGGCCTGCCGAATCCCGCCCGGTGAGCCGTGACCGCACCGACTCACCCGTGATCCTTGATCGACACCTGCCGCGGGTTGGATACCTCGGGCACGGACGACGAGGAGGTGCGGTGCTCGAAGCGCTCGGCCTGACCGCCGATGAGGAACGGGTCTTCCGCGTGCTCGTGGACGGCTACCGCACGGTGCCCGGAGACGTCGCCGCGCGGCTGGGGATCGAGGCGGCCGAGGCGGAACGCGTGCTCGGCGCGCTCGTGACGAAGCGGCTCGTGAGCCGCACCGGCGAGCACTACGTGCCCGCGCCGCCCGACGTGTCGCTCGGCCCGCTGCTGTTGCAGGGCCAGTCGGAGCTCGAACGCGCGCGGGCGGCGGTGACGGAGCTGGCCGAGCAGTACCGCGGCAGCGTGCGCCGGCGCGATCCGTCGAGGCTGATCGAGGTGGTCACGGGCGCGGAGGCCATCCGGCAGCAGGCTCTCTCGCTGCAACGCGACGCCCGCGAAGAAGTGCTCTGGTTCTGCCGCGAGGCGCCGATCGCGATGGCCGCTTCGGAGAACGACGAGGAGTTCCGCGCGCTGGCGCGGGGCGTGCGGTTCCGCGTGCTGTACGAGACGGCGCTGCTCGAAGAGCCGGGCGCGGTCGCGGGCGTCGCCGAGGGCATCCGCTGGGGCGAGCGCGCCCGGACGATCGCGAAGCTGCCGGTGCGGCTCGCCGTGGCCGACGGGTCGATCGCGTTGTGCCCGCTGGCCCACGACGAGACCACTGGTGAACCGACGGCCGCGCTCGTGCTGGGCAGCACCCTGGTGACCGGGCTGGTGGCGCTGTTCGAGAGCTACTGGGAACGCGCGTCGCCCCTGCGGATCGACGGCGCCCCGGCCGACACTCCCCTGTCGGCCGACGAACGCCGGCTGCTGTCCTTGCTCGTCGGCGGCGTGAGCGACAAGTCGATCGCGAAGCACCTCGGTATCAGCCCGCGCACGGTCCAGCGGCGGTTGCAGGACCTGATGCAGCGGGCCGACGCGTCGAGCCGGATGCAGCTGGCCTGGCAGGTGGCGAAGCTCGGCTGGCTGGACTGAGACACCGGGCCGGGCATCCACTGTGGACGCCCGGCCGGGTGGTTCAGCGCAGCGGCAGGCGGTAGACGCCGGCGCCGGTGCCGGCGAGGAGCCAGCGGCCGTCGTGGGTGGGCAGGAGGGTGCGGACGTCGCGGTCGAGCGGCTGGGTGGGCAGCGCGGTGAAGCGCGCGCCGCCGTCGGTGCTGCGCAAGACACCCTGCCCGGGCTCGTACTTGGTGCCGGAGGAGACGTAGAGCGTGCCGTCGCCGGTGAAGGCGGCGTCGGAGTAGTCCGCGGTGCCGAGGCCCGTGGCGGTGCGGAACGTGGCGCCGCCGTCGCGGGTGACCTTCACGAAGCCGGAGCCCGTGACGACGACGTGGCGCGGATCGCGCGGATCGACGGCGACGTGGGCGACCTCGCCGTCGAAGACCTTGCGCGCGGTCGCGGCGCCGTCGGTGCTGCGGTAGAGGCCGGTGACGTCGCCGATCCACAGCGTGCCGCGCGGGTCGGCGGCCAGCGATTGCACACCGTCGAGCCCGGGGATGGCGTGCTGCGTGAGGGTGCGGCCGCCGTCGTGGCTCGTGTAGACCGCCGGCGTGAGGTAGCTGCCGGCGTACACGGTGCCGGAGTCGCGCGGGTCGACGACGAGCGAACGCGAGTTCCCCGGGACGGTCGCGAGCGGCGACCAGGTCGTGCCGCCGTCGCCGGAGCGTTCGAGGGTGAAGCAGTCGACCTCGCAGTACCCCTGGCGCACGCGCAGCACGGTCTTGGCGGAAACGGCCGCGAGCGCGCCGACGGAATTGGCGAACGTGCCGGGCGCCTTCCCCGTCCAGCCCCAATCCTGGTAGCCGCGCGGCAGGTGCGTCGCGAGCGGCGCGGTCGAGCCGTAGGTGCCGCTGCGGGTGGCCGCGAGCAGCGCCGGACCGGCGGTGGCGAGGTCGTTCACCTCGGTGTCCGGGACGCCGATCCGCTTGAAGGACGCCGAATCGCCGGTGGTGAAGATGCCGGCGGGCCCGGAGACGACCTGCTCGCGCGCGCGGTCGGGGAACGCGCCGATCTCGGAGTAGAGGTCGACGGCGGCGGTCGCGGCCGGGCGGTCCGTCCAGGTGCGGCCGCGATCGCGGGACAGCCACACGTCGCGGGTGCCCGGGCTGCCGTCGGGCTGCGCGGAGCCGATGGTCTGGACCTCGAGCGTGCCGTCGGCGGTCAGGCCGGTGAAGGCCGCCGCGTCGCCGGCGTCCCACGGGCCGGTGAGGGTGCGGAAGGTCCGGCCGGCGTCGGTGGAGAGCACGCCGCTGCCGAGCACACCGGAGCCGACGACGATCCCGCCGCCGGCCGACAGGCTCGTGAGGTAGGGCGTGCCGGGCACGGCCAGCTTGCGCGGCGTGTTCGGCCGGCTGAGGGCGTGGTCGACGACGTGGATTTCGGCGCCCGTGGTCAGGTAGAGCTCGTCGCCGTCGAGGGCGAGGTCGGTGACGCCGGACGGCGAGCCGGGCAGCTTCGCCCAGTGGCGGCCGTGGTCGGTGCTGGTGAGCACCCCGTCGTCGCCGGCGGCGAAGACGTCTTCGCCTGAGCCCGAGACGACGACGGAGCTGAGCCCGCCGGGACTCGTCGCGACGGTGCGGAAGGTGCGCGCCGCGTCGTCGCTGCGGAGGACTTCGCCGGTCCCGGTGGCCTGGTCGAGAGCGGCGACGTACACGACGTCGCCGTCGCGCGGGTCGGCGGCGATCGCGTACCCGGTGAGGCCGAGCGCGCCCTGCGTGGTCCACGTGTCGCCGTGGTCGTCCGTGCGGTAGACGCCGCGGCCGCTGTCGGGCAGCACGTACAGGCGCGCGGGCCGGTCGGGGGTGAACGCGAGGTGGCCGCCGGCGCTGTTCGGGCCGACGAGCTGCCACGCCTGTGGGTGCGCGGGCGCGGCCGTGGCGGGGACGGCCAGTGCGAGGGTCAGGCCCGCGGCGAGCGCGGCCGCGGTCAAGGATCTTCCGTGCATCGGGTCAGCTTGGGGCAGGCCGGCGGCCGCGTCACCGGCCGCGCGGTGGCCGAATTGCGTCAGGTCGCAATTTGGTCAGGTGAGCAGGAGCTTCGCGATCCGCCGCGTGGAGCCCCAGACCCCGATCGCCGCGAGCACCACCAAGTACGCGAGGTTGCCCGCCATGCCCCACGAGAAGTAGCCGATCGCGAGGCCGCGCATGAGCTCGATGCCGTGGTAGAGCGGGAAACACCGCACGAGCCACTGCAGCGCCTCGGGGTACACGGTGATCGGGAAGAACGTGGTGGAGAACAGGAACATCGGCATCAGCACGAGCTGGATGTAGTCGAACTGCGACGTCGACTTCAGGTAGCTCACGAGCGTGATGCTGATGGCCGAGAACGCGAACGACACCAGCAGCGCCACCGGCAGGAGCAGCAGCGCCCACCACGACGTGAGCAGCCCCATCGCGCCCGTGACGGCCATGAACGCCACGGAGTACAGCCCGCCGCGCAGCATCGCCCAGCCGATCTCCCCCAGCGCGACGTCGAGCGGGCCGATGGGGGTGGCGAGCATGGCGTCGTAGGTTTTCGCGTAGCGCAGCTTGAAGAACAGGTTGTACGTGCTCTCGAAGACGGCGCCGTTCATCGCCGAGGACGCCAGCAGCGCGGGCGCCACGAACGCGACGTAGCTCATCGGCTGCCCGTCCGGGCCCGGCACGGTCTGGACCAGCTTGCCGAACCCGACCTGGAACGCGAGCAGGTAGAACAACGGCTCGAGCGCGCCGGAGAGCAGGATCGTCCACGACCGCCCGTAGACGGTGATCGCGCGCTCGATCAGCGTCCCGGCCCGGCCGCTGTACATGCCGGGCGGCAGCACGCGGATGAGCAGCCCGCGGCGCTGGAATTCGGGTAGCCGCACGTCGGTCATCACGCCACCAGCCGGCGGAAGAACCAGCGGTGGGCCAGCGCCCAGCCCACCACCACGAGCGCAACCAGGTACGCCGTGTGCCCGAGCACCGCGAGCCCGCCGACACCGCCGAGGGTGCCGGCGCGGGCCAGCTGCGTGCCGTGCCACAGCGGTGACAGCCAGGCGAGCCAGCGCAGATACACGGGGATCTGGCTGATCGGGAAAAACGTGCCCGAGAACAACGTCATCGGCATCACCACGAACCGGAACAGCAGGCCGAACCGCTGCCCTTCGTCGAAGGTCTTCGCGGCGAGCGCGGTCATCGGGGCGGCGCAGGCCAGCCCGGTGAGGGTGCCCACGAGCACCACCAGCACGGCGCCGAAGTTCTGCCACGCGCCGAAGAACACGGCGATCACCGCGTAGATCGTGCCGGCCAGCGTGAGCTTCAGCCCGGTCCAGATGAAGTGCGCGCCGACGAGCTGGCCGGGCGACACCGGCGTGGCCGTGACCGCCACGTAGTCCTTCTGCCACTTGAAGCCCGACAGCACGGGGTACGTCGAATCCCCCACCGCCTGTTGCGTCGCGCCCGCCACGAGCAGCGCCGGCGCGACGTACACGAGGTACGACACGCCGCCGGTGGCCGGGCCGGCCTGCACCTGCGAGCCGAAGCCGAGACCCATCGCCGCCAGGAACAGCACCGGTTGCAGGCCGGTGGAGTAGAGCGTGCTCACCCAGTGGCGCCGGTACCACATCCAGTGGCCCTCGACGCGAAGCCACGCGCCGTGCCAGGACCCGACGACGCGGCCGGTGGAGGTCACCGTCATCAGTCCACCAACGTCCGGCCGGTCAGCCGAAGGAAGACGTCTTCCAGCGAACTGCGCCGCACCAGGCTGGACACCGGGCGCAGGCCACGCTCGTGCGCGCGTTCCAGGGTCGCCTCGCCCGTCATCGTGTACAGCAGCACGCGGTCGGGCAGGACCTCGACGCGCTCGGCCAGGTCCTCGACCGCCGAGGCCGCCGTCTGCTGTTCGCCCGGCGCGAAGCGCAGCTCCACGACCTCGCGCGTGGAGTACCGCGCGATCAGCTCCGCCGGCGAGCCCTCAGCGGCGATCCGGCCGCCGTCCATGACGACGAGCCGGTCGCAGAGCTGTTCTGCTTCATCCATGTAGTGCGTGGTGACGATCAACGTGGTGCCCCGCGCCTTGAGCCGGAACAACCGGTCCCACAGCAGGTGCCGGGCCTGCGGGTCGAGGCCCGTGGTCGGTTCGTCGAGCAGCAGCAGCTCCGGGTCGTTCACGAGCGACCGCGCGATCGTCAGCCGCCGCTTCATGCCGCCCGAGAGCGAGTCGACCGGTTTCTCCGCGCGGTCGCTCAGCTGCGCGAACTCCATCAGCTCCTCGGCCTTGGCCCGCACGTGCGTCCGCGACAAGCCGAAATACCGGCCGTAGAGCTGCAGGTTCTGCCGCACGGTGAGCTCGACGTCGAGGTTGTCCTCCTGCGGCACCACGCCGAGGCGCGCGCGGATGCGCGGCCCGTCGACGTCCGGGTCCATCCCCAGCACGCGCAGGTCGCCGTCGGTGCGCGGCGACACGCACGCGATCATCCGCATCGTCGACGACTTCCCGGCGCCGTTGGGCCCGAGGAAGCCGAACGCCTCCCCCGGCCGCACCTCGACGTCGATGCCGCGCACCGCCTCGAATTCACCGAACCGCTTCACCAGTGCCTTCGCCTGCACCAGCGCCGGTTCCGCCGCTGACTCGCCCACCCGCTCGACACTAGGCGGGACCACCGACACTTTTCGACCGGTTTCCCGATCACCGGGGTCAGCGCACGAGCACGGACTGTGCTCGCGTCACCCCGTTCACCGTCACGGAGATCCGCGCGACGCCCGGGTGCAGGGCCGTGAGCACACCCGTCGACGGGTCGTAGGACACGACGTCCCCCGGCGCCGGCCGGCCCGCGCCGACGTGCACCGCGAAGCCGCTCCAGTCCGCGCTCACCGGGTACGCCACCGGGACCGCGCGCCCCGCCTGCGTGACGGTCGCGGCCAGCTGCGCCTGCTCGCCCGGCCGCAGCGAAGCCGGGCCGGACACGGTCAGCTCGTCCACGTTCGGCCGCGTCTCGAACCGCACCGGCTGGTCCTTCGCCGCCGGGTCGACGCGCACGAGCGTCCAGCCGACGAACCCGCCGTCGCCCGGCGCCGCCGCGGGCGTCTTGCCGGAGTTGCCGTTCACCAGGTACGGCACGCCGTCGGTCCGCGACAGGCTGAACACCCCGGCGTGCGACGCGATCGCGGCCGCCTGCTTGCCGGAGACCTGCTCGAAAACGGTGAGCCACGTCTGCAGCAGATCGGCTTCCTTGCGGTCGCCCAGCTGCGAGTTGCCCGTGGGGCTCGGGTCCTTCACGGGGTGGTGCATCGCGACCACGACGCCGCGAACGGACCGGTCGTGCTCCGCGCTGTCGAGTGCGTCGCGCAGCATCCGCACCTGGTCGAAGCCGCCGGCGCGCAGCGAACCGCGCGAGGAGTCCAGGAGCACCAGCCGGATGCCGTGCACGTCCACGACCTGGTGCGTGACGCCGAACGCGGCCTGGAAGTTCGCGAGCCCGTTCCCGCCTTCGGCTTCGTGGTTGCCGGGCACGTAGTACCAGGGCACCTTGCCGTCGAGCTCTTCGCCGATCACCTGGCGCGCCAGCGCGAAGTCGGGTGCGGTGCCGCGGTCGACGAGGTCGCCGTTGATCAGCACCAGATCCGGTTTCGCGGCCACGGCTTCCCGCATCGCGCGCCGCGCCTGGGCCACCAGCGGCCCGTCGGGCGCGTCGGCGGTGAACTGCGCATCGCTGACCACGGCGATCCGCAGCCCGCCCGTGCCGAGCGTGCCGTCGGTGACGAGCGCCGGATCGTGCACGGCCGGGTCGGCGGGCACCGACGTCGACGGCGCGACCTCGAAGGTCAGGTCGTCGAACACCAGGTGCCCCTCGTACTGCTGATCGGGCACGTTCTCCACGGCGTAGAAGCGCGTGAGGCGCTGGCCGTCGGGCAGCCCCGCGGGCACGTTCGCCGTGACGTAGCGCCAGCCGGTCCAGTCGACGCTCAGCGAGAGGTCCACGATGGACGCGACGTTCGCCGCGTCGTGCAGCTCCGCGCGCAGCCACGCGCCCTTGCCGTCGCCGTTGACCCACAGGCCGATCTTCTGCGTGCCGGCCGGCAGAGCGAGGGGCGTCGCCGCGGTCACGTACGCCGCGCGCGTGGCCGTGGTCCCGGTGAGACGGTAGTCGAGCGCCAGGCCCTGCCCGCCGTCGTGGCCTTCGGCCGGCGCCAGCGCGGCCCCGACCACGGCCGGGTACACCGTCGCGCCCCAGCCGGCGGGACCGTCCAAAGGAGACGCCACGTGCGGCTCGGTGCCCACGGACGCGGCGAGGTGCTCGGTGAGCCCGCCCGCGTGCACGGTGATCGCGGTGGCGCCCGCGGCCGCCTTGGCGGTGACCCGGAACCCGTCGGCGGCGGGCTGCACGTCGACCACCGCCGGGTCGTAGTCGAGCTTGACGTCACGCGGTTCGACCCACGTGCCGTAGCCGTCGGCGTCGTAGCCGTAGACCTGGAACGTGCTCTGCGCGCCGGCGCCCGACAGCGCGACCTGCGCGGTGCTCGTGCCGAGGCGCACCGGCGTGCCCAGCACCGAAATCGTGGTCGTGCCCGAAGCCTTGCCGTCGCGCGCGGTCACCGGGACGTCTTCGCGCTCGCCCGGGTTCCGGTGGTCGGCGTGGGCGGTGAGCAAGCTGCCGGTCACCGTGGCGCGCGCCGGATCCGACGTCGTCCACCGCGGGTGCGCCGCGACGGCGGCGCCCGTCTCGTCGTGGCCGTCCGCGACGAGCACGCGCGACAGTCCGGAAAGGACCCGCGTGGCGTTCTTCGTGTTCTGCGCCGGAGCCGGCGCGAAGCCGGTGAGCTTCCCGCTGCCCAGCACGGTTTTGACGCCGATCCCGTTGGGCACCAGGCGTTCCCCGCCGTCGGACGGCGCGTTGCGCACGCTCGGCGCGGCCTCGCCTTCACCGCGCGCGAGCAGCGTGGACGAGCCGCCGCCGTCGAGGTTGATCGCGTCGTCCGCGCCGAGCGCCTTGAGCCGCCGGGCCAGTTCGAGCTCGGTCATGCCGCGGCTGTCGGCCTGCCGCCCGTCGACGGTGATGAGCCACATCTTCGTGCCGTCGGCCGAAAAGCCGACGCCGGTGCGCGGCGCGAGCGCGGTGTCGTCCACCGGCTGCAGCTGCCCGTCCTTGAGCAGCGCCTCGTTGCCACCCACGGCGACGGCGATCTTCCCGGCGTCGGACCGCAGCGCGTACGAGACGCCGACCTGGTCACCGACCTTCAGCGCCGACAGCGCGTCCGCTCCGGCTTCCCGGCCGACCAGGAGCGTGCTGCCCGCGGGAATCGGGCCGTCGGCGGGCTGGGTGCGCACCTGCGTCACCTTGCCGTCGCGCACCTCGACCTCGGCGACGCGCTGCGCGCCGGCCACCGACGTCGCGCGCGCCGAAGCGCCCCACAGCGGCGTGTAGACGCCGAGCGCGTCCTTGCCCAGCACGGGACTGTTGAAGTTCGTGGCCGGCACGGCACGTCCGTCCGGCAGGGTCACCGACGCTTCGAGGAAGATGTCGGCGAGCTTCGCGCGGCCGTCGTCGGTGATCGCGGCGGTGGTGTTGTGCCCGGCGGCCGGCGCGTTCTGCAGCTGCCCGTCGGAGATGCCGACACCTTCCGGTGCGCCGGTCGCGTTGATGTCGAAGAAGTCGCCGTTCACGCCGGCGACCGCGCCAGTGCGCGCCAGCTGCTGCGAGAGCGGCGTGCGCGCGGAAACCGTGCCGGGGTTCAGATACGTCGGCTTCAGGACCTTGCTCGTGAGGTCGACGGTGAGGGTGTCGCCGCGGATCCAGCCGGCCGGGTCGAAGCGGTCGAACTGCGTGAGCTGCAGCCCGGGCGCCACGGACGTGGTGGCGCTGCTGGTCTCGATCCCGTCGTCGGGCGTGACGCCGGCCGTGACCGGTGCTTCGCGCGCGGACGAGGCCGCCCGCGCGCCTTCGACCGGCGGCGGGCCGAGCGGCGCGGCCAGCGGGTCGGCGTGCGCCGGCACCGTGACGGCGGTGGTGAGCAGCGCGCCGAGCACCGGGAAAAGGGCGCAGCGCAGCACGGAGCGGGACTTCTTCACCAGGTACCCCAGTATCGAGTGAGTGACTTCGGCCCAGCAAAGTCGACCGGCGCGGCCGACGGAAGGCTTCCCGGTGAACGCCGCCTGAATGGCTCAGAACGGGCCGAAGCGGTCAGGGGGTAAGCGGTGCCTTGAGGAACGTCCAGGCCAGGTCCTCGTCGCCCGTCACGCGCGCAGTGGCCTCGCCGCGTTTCCACAGCAGCGTCAGCAGCTCCTGCGCGGTGGCTTCGACGACGGCGGCGGGCTCCGCTTCGCCCAGCGCGGGCAGCTCTCCCGGGACGACCGTCCACGAGTGCCCGGTGTCCGTGGCGCGCACCGTGAGCGGAGCGGCGAGCGGCGGCGGCTCGTGCCAGCGCGTGATCCGCGGCAGCATCGCGCTCAGCACCTCGTCGACGCCGTCGGCCGAGACGAGCGGGTCGAGCACCGGCGTGGTGCCCGCGCAGCGGTGGGCGTCGACCAGGTGCACCGCGGTTTCGTGGACCTGGCGGCGGAACCAGAACGCTTTCGTCTTCGCGGTGCCGCAGAAGTGCCAGCACCGGTCGTCGGGGTCGGCTTCCTCGAGCGCGGCCAGCAGCACAGCCGCGCTCTCGGCGTACCAGCCGGCGAGCTCGCCCGGCACCGGCGTCGCGAAAGCCTGCTTCTGCGGTTCGCCGGTCCGCACCACCTCCGCGGCCCAGCGGTGCACGTTGCCGATGTGGGTCACGAGATCGGGCCACGTCCAGCCGGCGCAGTCCGGCACGGCCACGCCCGCGTCGGCCGAGCGCGCGACGTCCGCGAACGACGCCGTGAGCGCGCGCAGGTGCGGGAGGTAGTCGCGGGCGGGCAGCGGCAGCGTCGTCATGATCCCCTCGAAAAGGTTGTCGGACAAGGGAAAGCCGGGGCGGCGCGCTCGGCACCACTCCGGCTTCAGCCCCGGCTCACAGGTCCGGGAACCACAGCTTCAGCTCACGCTCGGCCGACTCCGGGGAGTCCGAACCGTGCACCAGGTTGAACTGGGTCTCGAGGCCGTAGTCGCCGCGCAGGGTGCCCGGCGTGGCCTTCTCGACCGGGTCGGTGCCGCCGGCCAGCTGGCGGAACGCGGCGATGGCACGCGGCCCCTCCACGGCGATCGCGACGACCTGGCCCGACGTGATGAACTCCAGCAGGTCGCCGAAGAACGGGCGCTCCTTGTGCTCGGCGTAGTGCTCCTCGGCCAGCGAGCGCTCCACGGTGCGCAGCTCGAGGGCGGCCAGCTTCAGACCCTTGCGCTCGATGCGCGAGATGACCTCGCCGACGAGGCCGCGCGCGACGCCATCGGGCTTGACGAGGACCAGCGTGCGTTCAGTCACGACGGTGTTTCTCCTTGTGCGGATTCGTGTTACCGGCCGCGAGCCTAGCCGACGCTCGCGTGACGTCCGTCTCGGCGTGCTCAGCGGCCCTGCGGGTGAGGCGCCGGTGGCGTCGACGTTCAGCTCACCAAAGTGCTGGAACCCTTGCGCGGGCGAGGAGTTCTGCGTCGCCGGCGCGTGGACGAACACAGCCTCGGGCCGAACGTCGGGTCCAGCTGGTTCGGGCCGAACGCGCCGGCGTTGAGCGGGCCCGACACGAACTGGTCGAAGTCCTTGAACGCCGCGCGGTCGGGCGCGTAGTCGTGCGCGGCGGTGTAGGGGACGTCAGCGGTCAGCCACACGACGTCCCGCACACGGCGGCGCGAGATCTCCCGCCGCCGCGTGCCGGCTCCCGTCTCGCGACCGCCCGGGCGGTTGTTCGCGACGGCCTCGATGTCCTCACCGTCGAGTACGACGAGGCCGATCGGCATGCCGGCCTGCCCGATCTTCCACGTCGCGGTTGCTCCCGGCGCCTGCTTTGTCGCCGAGGATGTAGCCGGGCTTGGCCTGGTCCGCGGTGTTGCGCATTGCGGTACGCACGCATGTCCAGCACGAACACCTCGATGCGGCTGCCGTAGCGGAAACTGCGGTTCACCCGCCCCCCGGCTGCTGTCGATGGGGTGCCATTCGTGAAAGGCCTGATACGCCCGCGGGGCGAGAATGTCGAACCGCTTCTCGGCGTACTCCGGGCGGTCGGTGAGGACCTCGCCGAGGTACCAGTTGTTGAGGACTTGGTGGTCGTCCCAATCATCGGTGAACCAACAACGTTTCGGATTACTCTTCGCGCTCAGATCGGCACTACGGCGCGAACATCCGCCCGACCCAGCCATTCCTTCGAAACCCCTAAGGGAACCCGCTCCATGGTGGTGGGGCGCTAGATTCGGGCGTGTGGGCAGGTTGATCGTCGTGGTGGTGTTGCTCGGGTTGGTGTCGGTGGGGTGCTCCCGGTTAGTGGTGCCCGACCAGGGGCCGATGGTGGCCCCGGCGGGGTACTCGCTGCCCAAGGGGGCCGAACAGGAGGTCAGTCCGGGGATGGATCCGGACCTCGCGGTCGTGCTGCGAGTGGGCGGTCTGGTCAAGCTGGACTACGACACTGCCCAGCGCGCCTCGGACGGTCGGATCTGGTCGGTGCTCCGGCTGGCCCAGGTGTACGGCACGACCTCGATCTACCAGGCGGTCGCGCCGGGCAAAGTGGCCTTGGTGATCCTCGCGCACGGCTACCCGTGCCCGCCGCGCGTGGTGTACTGCGCCACGGACACCAAGGGGCCGTTGAAGGTCCAGGTGGTCGTTACCCCGGCCTAGTGCCGCACCAAGCAACGGTGATCATGTAATCGGGTTGGATCCAGCGCGGCCAACCCCGTTTCGTTGAAGTCGTGGATGGCCTGGCACACGCAGCGTTGCGAGACCTGGGCCAGGTCAGCGATGTCGCGAACCGGCCCACGCTGAGCCGAGACCAGCACGACCATCGCCCGCCGCAGTCGGACTCGGTCGTTGGCGGTGCGGTTGATCCGCCGCAGCCGCTGCCCCTCGGCCATCGACAAGGGCCGCACGAACACCTCCGGTGGCCGAGCCATCGCCGTCCTACCTGGTCTGGTCATCACGTCCGCGACCAGGATGGACACCATCGACTCAAAGATCAATTACCGCACCAACCAATATTGAGGAGGCACTAGCATGTTGTCAGTTGACAAACTTCGTGGTCGTCCCGCTGGACGTGGTTCGGGCGCACGAGCGGTGCGGCGGACACGGTCTCGGCAGGAGCAGCGCCCCGCCGACAGCGGCGGTCCGGACAATTCCCCCCGACGCTCCGGTGAACGCCCTCAGCGCTGTTGCTGTTGCTGCTGACTGGGCAGTGTGCCGGCTGCCATGCGGCGGGCGACGTCGCGGCGCAGGTGCAGGAACCAGAGGAACGCGGCGAGGAAGATGGCGCCCAGGATGGCGATCGCGGGCAGCACGAAGGCCAGCGCGATGAGCGCGACCTGCAGCACGAGCACCACGGGCACCGCCCACGGGTGCTTGAGCAGGCCGCACAGCACGAGCAGCGCCACGGCGATGCCGATGACCGTCCAGCCCGTGGCGGTGGTGATGCCGCCGCCGAGCTTGTTGACCACCGGCAGCGCGAGCGCGACGGTGATGGCCTCCATGATCAGCGTGCCCGAGAGCACTCCGCGGAAGCCCTTCATCGGGTCCTTGGGCGGCGGCGTGACCGCCGGGGTCTCGCTCATGCCGGCTCCTTCCCGAACAGGGTGCGGGCGTCGCCCGCGGTGACCACCGAGCCCGTGACCAGCACGCCGCCGCCGGCGAGCGGTTCCTCCGGGTCGTCGGACTGCTCCACGAGGCCGATGGCCGTCTCGATCGCCGTCTCCAGGTCGGGCTCGCTCAGCACGCGCTCCTCGCCGAAGATCGACGCGGCGAGCTGCGTGAGCTCGTCCAGCGGCATCGACCGCGGGGCCGAATTGCGCGTGACGACGACGTCGGTGACCACGGGTTCGAGCGCTTCGAGGATGCCCGCGGCGTCCTTGTCCCCCATCACCGCGACGACCGCGACGAGCCGGCGGAACGCGAACTCGTCGGTGACGGCCTTCGCGAGCGCCTGCGCGCCCATGGGGTTGTGGGCGGCGTCGAGGAGCACCGCCGGTGCAGCGCGCACGCGCTCGAGCCGGCCCGGGTTCTCGACCTCCGCGAACGCCTCGCGCACGGCCTCGAGCACGAGCTGCTTGTCCTTGCCCGCACCGAAGAACGCCTCGACGGCGGCGAGCGCGAGCGCCGCGTTGGCCGCCTGGTGGGCGCCGTGCAGGGGCAGGAAGATCTCGTCGTACACGCCGCCGAGGCCCTGCAGCTTGAGCAGCTGCCCGCCGACGGCGACCTCGCGCTCCAGCACGCCGAACTCGCTGCCGGCCCGCGCCACCGCGGCGTCGACCTCGACCGCGCGCTTGAGCAGCACGTTGAGCACTTCCTGGTCCTGTTCGGCGATGACCGCGACGGACCCGGGCTTGATGATCCCGGCCTTCTCTCGCGCCGCGTCGACGGCCGTCGGGCCGAGGTACTCGGTGTGGTCGAGGCCGATGGGAGTGATCACGGCGACGTCGGCGTCGGCGACGTTCGTGGCGTCCCAAGCGCCGCCCATGCCCGCCTCGAGCACCGCGGCTTCCACGGGCGCGTCGGAGAACGCGGCGAACGCCATGCCGGTGAGCACCTCGAACTTGCTCATCGGCACGCCGTCTTCACTGGCGCCGTCGACCATCGACACGTACGGGGCGACGTCCTGGAACAGCTCGACGTACCGCGCGGCCGAGATGGGCTGCCCGTCGAGCGCGATCCGCTCGGTGACGAGCTGCAGGTGGGGGCTGGTGTACCGGCCGACGCGCAGGCCCATGCGGGTGAGCAGCGCGTCGATCATGCGGCTGACCGAGCCCTTGCCGTTGGTCCCGGCGACGTGCAGGACCGGGTAACCGCGGTTCGGCTCGCCCAGCAGCGTGACCAGCGCCTGGATCCGCGCCAGGCTCGGCTCGAT
Organism: Amycolatopsis sp. NPDC051903; assembly: GCF_044452505.1. NCBI lineage: Bacteria > Bacillati > Actinomycetota > Actinomycetes > Pseudonocardiales > Pseudonocardiaceae > Amycolatopsis > Amycolatopsis sp. NPDC051903. Next base: position 146,202 of record NZ_JBITBT010000012.1, read on the forward strand.
CTTCGTCTCGGGCCACCGCTGGTTCAGCTCCGCCTCGACGGCGAGCAGCTCGCGGCGGGCCTGCTGGCCGTTCGGGTCCGGGAACTCCGCCTCGGCCCCCTGGTCGTCGAGCTCGTGCAGCTCCTGGTCTTCCCGCGCGAGCAGGTCCGGCACCGGCCCGGTCGCCAGGTTGTCGCCCAGCTGCCCGATCCCGCCGATCCCGCCGCGCGCACCCCCGCCGACGGCGTACGCGGCGTCCGGCGCGTCCAGGTCGGGGTCGACGTCGTCGCCCTCGTCGTGGGCTCGCGCCCCCAGCTCGTCCACGCCCGCGAAACTGTCCGGGTCCGCGAGATCCGGCCGCCCGCGGCGGTCCTCCTCGCTGTCGGACGGCACTTCCCAGCCGTCCCCCTCACCACGCGGCACGCATTCGCTCCCTCGACAACGGGCTTCACCTGACCAGACGATTCTACGTGCGGGCGCGCGCGACGCGTCGGCCCGCCTCCGTCGTCGTGACCTGCGGCGACGGCGCCGGTGGTCAGGCGCGGACGGGGTGGCCGGCTTCGCAGAACACGCACGTGCGGCCGGCTTGCGCCGCCGCGAGGGCGACGCGGAGCCGGCGGCCGAGCATCGGGTTCGCGCGAGCCGCCGCTTCGTCGATCGGCAGGAGCCGCGCGGACCGGATCTCGGGGTCGGCGAGGACCAGCCGGTTCACCTCGCGCTCGGTGATCAGGCCGCCGTCGAAGACGAACGCCAGCGCCTCCGGCAGCGGACCGCGTTCGGGGACGTGGTCGACCACGAGCAGCGGCCCCGGCGGCCGGTCGAGCCCGAGTTCCTCGGCCTGTTCGCGGCGCGCGGCGCGCCACGGCGGTTCGCCGGCCTCGCAGGCGCCGCCCGGGATCTCCCACGTGTCCTTGTACGACGGCTCGACCACCAGGACCCGGTCGGCTTCGTCGCGGATCAACGTGCCGGCCGCGACTCGTTTGCGGTTGAGCGAGCGCGCGTACTCGTCGAACGGGAGCAGGTCCACGAGCCCGAGCGTAGTGACGGTCCGCGTGACCTGCGGTTCCGGCGCCGGCCGGGGATTTCCTGGCAGGCTCGGGACATGGCGTTCAACCACAACCACCGCTACCACCCCCGGTTGCTCGGCCTGGTTCCGCCGGAGGCGGTGCGGGCGCTGGACGTCGGCTGCGGGCAGGGCCGGTTCGCGCGCCGGCTCGCGGCGCGGGGGCTCGACGTGGACGCCGTGGACGTCGACGGCGACATGGTGCGCGTGACCGAAGCGCTGGGGTCGCCCGGGCCCGGGAAGGTCACCGCCCGGCACCAGGACATCGTGGCGGCCGAGCTCGAGGCGAACGCCTACGGCTTCATCTCCTGCCTCGCCTCCCTGCACCACGTGCCGTTCGAGACGGTCGGGAAACTGCGCGCCGCGCTGGCCCCCGGCGGGGTGCTCGCGGTGCTCGGCCTGGCGCGGCCGAGCACGCCGGCCGATTGGGCGGTGGAGGTGGTGTCGATCCCGCTCAACCTCGTCGCCCGGGGCGTGGTGGCCGCCGGGGAGTGGCTCAACGGCGGGACGGACCCGCTGCCGGCCGCGCCGGTGAACATGGAGTTCCCGAGGATGGGCGAGCTGCGCCGGCGGGCCGCGGAGCTGCTGCCCGGCAGCACGATCCGAGCCCTGCCCTTCTGGCGGTACCTCTTGACCTACCGGAAACCCTTGCCCCGCCCCGATCACACCACAGGCGGGTGAATCCGCGAGCCGTCCACCCGGTTGGCGGCAGGCAACCCGTGCGCACCTGGCTAGACGTGGGAGGAGTCCGGTGATTCGGTGACGGGAATGGGGGGCTTCGATGCGCAAGGTGTTCGCCGCACTCGCGGTGGTCGTCCTGGCTCTAGCCACAGCCAGCACGGCGGGTGCGGCGCCGCGGCAGGACTACCGCCACTACGTCGCGCTGGGCGATTCCTACACGGCCGGGCCGTTGATCCCCACGCAGCGGCTCGACCCGCTGGGCTGCGCGCGCTCGACGTCGAACTACCCGTCGATCCTGGCCGCCGCGCTGCACGTCGACAGCTACGCGGACCTCAGCTGCTCCGGCGCCGACACGTCGAACATGACGCGGGCGCAAGACGTGCCGCTGGGCGTGAACCCGCCGCAGTTCTCCGCGCTGCGCCTCGACACGGACCTCGTGACGCTCGGCATCGGCGGCAACGACTCCAGCGTGTTCGGCACGATCGTCGGCACCTGCCCGGGCCTGCGCAGCCAGGACCCGAGCGGCAACCCGTGCCAGCGCCACTTCACGACGGACGGCGTGGACACCGTCAAGGCCGCGCTCGCGACCACGCAGCAGAGCGTCGAAACCGTGCTGGCCGGCATCCACGCCCGCTCGCCGCGGGCGAAGGTGTTCGCCATCGGCTACCCGCGCATCGCGCCCGCGTCCGGCTACTGCCCCGACGTGCTGCCCTTCGCCGACGGTGACTACGCCTGGCTCACCAGCGTCGAAGAAGCCCTCAACACGGCCATCGAAAACGCGGTCGAAGCCGACGGTGACGCGTCCTATGTGGACACCTTCACCCCGTCGGCGGGCCACGACGCCTGCGCTCCCGACGGCTCGGCCTGGATCAACGGCAAGGACACCAAGCTGCTCACCGCCGCCGCGTACCACCCGGTGCCCGAAGGCATGGCGGGTCTGGCGGGCATCATCGACCGGCAGCTCGAAGACTGACCGCGAACGAGCGGGGGTGGCGTGACGATCCGCCACCCCCGTCGCTCGTGGACGCCCCTCCCTCGGCACGGCCGAGTCTCGCAGCCACGTCACGGGCGTGTCAACTCACGTTATTCGCTTGCGGACCCCACCAGCTGAGATGAAAACCAGCGCCCCAGACCGGCCGGCGCCCACCCCCGGTCGAGCGCCAGCCCGGCTCACGCGGCCACCCGCAGGTCCGCGAGCACTTCACGCAGCACCGCGGTGAACGCGCCGGGGTTCTCCTGCTGCGGCATGTGCCCGCAGCCGGGGATCACGTGCACGCGAGCGCCGGGCGTCAGTGCGGCGCAAGTGTGCGGCACTTCCAGGGGCACCTGGGCGTCGAGCTCGCCGTGCACGTACGCGATCGGCACCGCGAGCCCCGGCAGGCGCGGGCGCGGGTCCCAGCGCACCGATTCGTCCATCAGCCCGTCGAGCCACCCGCTCGAGTCGATGATCTGCCGCGTCGTCCACTCGACGAGCGCGGCACTGGCGCCCGGCGCGTACCAGGTCGGGACCCAGCCCGCGATCACGCCGGCGCGGTCGGCGGCCAGCGCCGCGCGGATCTCCAGCAGCTCGTCCCGCATGCTCACCGACGGCCAGTACCCCGGCCCGTCCACCGCGACGGCCCCGCCGACGAGCTCGGGCCGCGCGAGCCCGAGGTCGGTGGCGAAGACCGCGCCGATCGACGAGCCGACCACCACGGGCCGGTCGAGGTCCAGCGACGTGATCACCTCGGCGAGATCGGCCACGTTGCCGTCGATGGTGTTGCCCGCCGCCGGCCGGTCGGAGCGGCCGCAGCCGCGCCAGTCGAGCGTGACCACGCGGTGGTCGCGGACCAGGTCCGGCAGCTGGGCCTGCCAGACCCGCCCGCTCGAACCCCAGCCGTGCACCAGCAGCACGGCCGGGCCGGCCCCTTCGTCCTCGTAGTACAGACGGGTGTTGCGCACTTCGACGAATGCCATCGAATCTCCTTCATCCGGGCTCGCGTCGAGCCAACCGCGCTCGCGGGAACCGGCCAATGAGCAGCTCGCTCGTAGACTCATCACGATCGCTGATGAACGGGGCCGGGCATGGAGCTGCGCCAGCTGAAGTACTTCGTGGTGGTGGCCGAGGAGCTGCACTTCGGACGCGCGGCCGAGCGGCTCCACATCGGGCAGCCGGCCGTGAGCCAGCAGGTGCGGCGGCTGGAGCGGGAGCTGGGGACCGAGCTGGTCGAGCGGACCACCCGGACCGTGGCGCTGACCGAGGCGGGCGAGCGGTTCCTGCCCCACGCCCGGGCGGTGCTCGCCGCCGCCGAACGCGCGGCCGATGCCGTGACCGAGTTCCGCGCCGAGCGCGCCCACCTGGTCCGCCTCGGCACGAGCGACGGGCTCGGCGACCGGCTGGACGGTTTCCTCGCGGCGTTCACCCAGTTCGCCCCGGACGCGCAGCTCGAACTCGTGCACGCCCCGACGACCACCCGGCTGCGGCAGGTCCGCGACGGGGACCTCGACGCCACCTTCGTCCGCGGCGACTGGCCCTCCGACGGGCTCGACCTCACTCCCTTGTGGACGGACGAGGTGGTCGTGGCGCTGCCCGCCACCCACCCGCTGGCCGACCGCGCCGTGGTCGACTTCGCCGACCTGGCCGCGCTGCCGCTGCGGCTGAGCTCACCGGAACGCAACCGCCCGCTGCACGACCTCGTCCTGGCCGGCTGCCGCAGCGCGGGCTTCGAACCGGTGCTGGGCAAGGAGTTCACGAACGCCCAGGACACCCTCGGCACGCTCGGCCTGGGCCGTCCACACTGGACGGTGTTCTACCGCGCGCACGCGAACCTGCTGCCCGTGCCCGGCGTCGTCTTCCGCCCCCTGCGCAACCCGGCCCCGGTGATGCCCACGCGCCTCGCAACGGCGGCCGACCGCCGGCTACGGCCGGAAGTCCTGGCGCTCATCGAAGCCGGCCGATCACTCGGCTGAGCACGCGCGTCACGATTCGTCGCCGGGGGCGAGCGGCGTCACGACCGGACGGCGGAAGTGGCTGAAGATGACGGACGTCCGGACGTCCACGATCTCCTTGCGCTGGGTGAGCCGGTCGAGGACGAAACCACTCAGGTGATCGTTGTCGGCGACTGCGATGTGCAACAGGAAGTCGTCACTGCCCGACATGACGAAAATGGAAAGGACTTCGGGCAGGCTCGCCGCGAAGGACCGGAAGGAGTCGATCACGGCTCGGTCCGGCGGGCGCAACCGCACCGCGACCATCGCCTGCACCGGCCGGCCGATCTTCTTCAGGTCGATGTCGGCGTGGTGGCCGCGCACGATCCCCCGCCGGGTCAGTTCCCGCACCCGCTCGAGACAGGTCGACTGCGCGATGTGCAGGCGCCGCGCGAGCTCCTTGTTGGTCAGCTTGGCGTCTTCCTGAAGCAGGGTCACCAGCGCCGAATCAAGTTCGTCCATCGCGACCTCTTCCTCCGTTGCGTTACGTAGTATTCGGCATCTGACCCAACCAGCCGAATTTAGCACGGCACTCATCGAATTCTTGGTGGGCATCGTTACGGTGAAACCGCAATCGTGCGTGCCCGTGCGCACGACGTCTGCCGAAAGGGCGGTAATGCCGGAACAGGTCAAGAACAAGTGCGCGATCGTGGTCAGCGAAGAGCTCCCGGCCGGCCTGGCCGCCAATGCGGCCGCGGTCCTGTCGATCACCTTGGGACACCGGGTCGACGGCCTCGTCGGAGCCGACGTCAAGGACGCGGACGGTGTCGCGCACCCGGGCATCGTCGGTTTGCCGATCCCGATCCTCAACGCTGCGCGCGAAAAGATCGCCACCATCGTGCAAGCAGCGGTCGAAGAAGGCGAACTGTTCTTCGTGTCCTTCACTTCGCTCGCCCAGAGTTGCCGAACCTACGACGAGTACACCGAGAAGATGTCGGTCACCTCGACCGCCGGTCTGGACACCATCGGTGTCGGGCTGCACGGCCCGCCGAAGCGAGTCAACCGCCTCGTCGGCGCGCTCCCGCTCCTGCGCTGAATCCCGTCACCGCCGGCCGCGCCGCCCGAGGGGACCGCCACCGACGAAAAGTCCCCCGTGGCCGGCGCGACCACGGGGGACTTTCGCGGGAAACCGTCAGGAAGCCGGCAGTGCGGCCAGCCGCGCCTCGATGCGTTCGAGGTCGGCCGCGGCGGTCGCGCGGCGGGTCTTGATCTTGTCGATGACCTGTTCCGGTGCCTTGGCGATGAAGGATTCGTTGGCCAGCTTGGCCTCGGTCTGCGAGAGCTCCTTCTGAGCCACGCCCAGGTCCTTCTGCAGCCGCTTGCGTTCCGCCGCGACGTCGACCGTGCCGGAGAGGTCGAGTTCGACCGTCACGACGCCGCCGGCCAGCGCGACTTCCAGCGAGGCGCTCGCCGCGAACTCGGGCGTCGCGTCGGTGAGGCGGACGAGGGAGCGGATGGCGTCCTCGTGCCCGGCCACCGTGTCGAAGCCCGCGCCGGCGAGCCGCGTGGCGACCTTCTGGCCCGGCTTGAGCCCCTGGTCGGCCCGGAAGCGGCGGATCTCGGTGACGAGCTTCTGCACGTCGGCGATCCGCGCGTCGGCCACGGCGTCGGCGTACCCGGCCGGCGCGGTGGGCCACGCGGCGATCACGAGCGATTCGCCGCCGGTCAGCGCGGTCCACAGCTTCTCGGTGATGAACGGGATGAACGGGTGCAGCAGCCGCAGCACGGCGTCGAGCACGTGGCCCAGCACCTTCCGCGTCGACGCGACCCGCGCCTCGTCGCCCTGGTACAGCTGGACCTTCGCGAGCTCCAGGTACCAGTCGCACAGCTCGTTCCAGGTGAACTGGTAGAGCGCGCCCGCGACCTTGGCGAACTGGAAGTCCTCGAACAGGCCGTCCACTTCGGACACCAGCCCGGAAAGCCTGCCCAAGATCCAGCGGTCGGCCTCGGTCAGCTCGCCGGCGGCCGGCAGCTCACCGGCGGCGTCGGCGCCGTTCATCATCGCGAACTTGCTGGCGTTCCACAGCTTCGTGCAGAAGTTGCGCGAGCCCGCGGCCCATTCGTCGGCCAGGGCCATGTCCGCGCCCGGGTTCGCGCCGCGGGCGAGGGTGAAGCGCGTGGCGTCGGCGCCGTAGGCGTCCATCCACTCGAGCGGGTCGAGCACGTTGCCGCGCGACTTCGACATCTTCTTGCCGTTCGCGTCGCGGATCAGCCCGTGCAGGTACACGTGGTCGAACGGCTGCTTGCCGGCCATCTCCTGCACGCCGAACATCATCATCCGCACGACCCAGAAGAACAGGATGTCGTAGCCGGTGGACAGCACGCTGGTCGGGTAGAACTTCGCCAGGTCGGCGGTGTCGTCGGGCCAGCCCATCGTCGACATCGGCCACAGGCCCGAGGAGAACCACGTGTCGAGCACGTCGGGGTCCTGCGTCCAGCCCTCGCCCGACGGCGGCTGCTCGTCCGGCCCCACGCACACGACCTCGCCCTCGGGGCCGTACCAGACCGGGATCCGGTGCCCCCACCACAGCTGGCGCGAGATCGTCCAGTCGTGCATGTTGTCGACCCAGTCGAAGTAGCGCTTCTCGAGTTCGGCCGGGTGGATCTTCGTGCGGCCGTCGCGCACCGCGTCGCCCGCGGCCTTGGCCAGCTTCTCGACCTTGACCCACCACTGCAGCGACAGCCGCGGCTCGACCACGGTGTCGCAGCGCGAGCAGTGGCCGACGGCGTGCACGTACGGGCGCTTCTCGGCCACGATCCGGCCCTGCTCGCGCAGCGCCGCGACGATCGCCGGGCGCGCCTCGAACCGGTCGAGCCCCTCGAACGGGCCGTGCGCGGTGATCTCGGCGCGCTCGTTCATGATCGTCATCATCGGCAGGTCGTGACGGCGGCCGATCTCGAAGTCGTTCGGGTCGTGCGCCGGGGTCACCTTCACGGCGCCGGTGCCGAACTCGGGGTCGACGTGCTTGTCCGCGACGATCGGGATCTTGCGGCCCGTCAGCGGCAGCTCGACCTCGGTGCCGACGAGGTGCGCGTAGCGCTCGTCGTCCGGGTGCACGGCCACGCCGGTGTCACCCAGCATCGTCTCCGCGCGGGTCGTGGCCACGACGATCGCGTTGTCACCCTCGCCGTAGCGGATCGACACGAGTTCGCCGTCGTCGTCGCTGTGGTCGACCTCGATGTCGGACAGCGCGGTCTGGCAGCGCGGGCACCAGTTGATGATGCGCTCGGCTCGGTAGATCAGGCCCGCGTCGTAGAAGTTCTTGAACACCGTCTGCACGGCCTTGGACAGGTTCTCGTCCATGGTGAAGCGCTCGCGAGTCCAGTCGACGCTGTCGCCGAGGCGCTTCATCTGGCCGAGGATCTTGCCGCCGTACTCGGCCTTCCACTCCCAGACGCGCTCCACGAACTTCTCGCGGCCCAGGTCGTGGCGCGAGAGGCCCTCGCCGGCGAGCTGGCGCTCGACGACGTTCTGGGTCGCGATGCCCGCGTGGTCCATGCCCGGCAGCCACAGCACCTCGTAGCCCTGCATCCGGCGCCGCCGGCTCATGGCGTCCATCAGGGTGTGGTTGAGGGCGTGGCCCATGTGCAGGCTGCCGGTCACGTTCGGCGGTGGCAGTACGATCGAGAACGGCGGCTTGTCCGACGCGGCGTCGGCCGTGAAGTACCCGGCCGCTACCCAGCGGTCGTACAGGGGTGCTTCTTCGGCGGCCGGGTCCCAGGCACCCGGAAGGTCGGTTTTCTGCTGCGGAGCGTTCTCGGTCACAATGGGCAAGTCTACGAACCCGCCGCGGCGGGCTTTATCAGGGGGAAAGGCGGTGCACGGATGACGCGCCCGGAAGATCCGGACGACCGGATCGAGACGCACCCGGACCTCATCGACCCGGACTGGCAGAAGCACGCCGAACTCGACGCCTGGCTGGGCGCGAAGAAGGAGCTGAAGAAGCGCCGGCGGCGTGAACGCCGGGTGTCGACGGGCTCCGGTTACGGCTACGGCGCGGCCGGCCCCAGCCGCTGGCCGGGTGTCCTCGCCATCGCCGGCCTCGTCCTGCTCCTGGCGGCCGCCGTGATCGTCCACCAGATCCAGGGCCACGGCGTCAACGAGATCTCGATCGAGTACGTCCTCGGCCTCGCTGCCCACGCGATCACGGGTACGCCACCGGCCTGACCCCGCCGACGTCGGCGAGGCCGGCCGGCGCGGGCGTCAGCCGCCGCCCCAGATGTCCTCGACGTAGCGGTTCGCCGCGCGAAGACCGGCGAGCCAGGCCTGCGCGTCGGCCTCGCCGGCCCCCGTCTTCTCCGCGAAGAGCGTGGTGAAGGCCGCCCGCACGCCGGGCGCCATCGTGGCCGCGTTGCCGCACACGAACACCGCCGCGCCGTCCTGCAGCAGCCGCCACACCTCGTCGCCCGAGGCCGCGATCTCGTGCTGGACGTACTTGCGCCCGTCGACCGGGGCGCGCGAGAACACCACGTGCAGCTTCGCGACCCCCTCGTGGTCGTACTCGCGCAGCTCGTCGGCGTACAGGAAGTCCCGGTTCGCGTCGCGGCAGCCGAAGAACAGCAACGATTCGGCGATCGGCACACCCTGTGCGCGCAGCGCCGCCCGCTCCTGCAGGAACCCGCGGAACGGGGCGAGCCCCGTCCCCGCTCCGACCATGATCATCGGGGTGTGCGGGTTGTCCGGCGGCCGGAATTCGATGGTGGGCCGGCGCACGAAGACGAACACCGTGCTGCCGCCCGGACTGCCGGCCAGGTAGTTGGAGCAGACGCCCGAGAACGTGTCCTCGCCACCGCCGCGCACGGGGGCGCGCAGCACACCCGTGGTGATGCTGGCGACCTTCGCGTCGGTCAGGGGTGACGACGAGATCGAGTAGTAGCGCGGGCGCAGCGGGGGCAGCAGGTCGAGGTAGACGTCGAAGGGCACCGCGCAGGAGGGGAACTCCTCCAGCAGGTCCAGCAGCGACCGCCGCGGCGTGAAGACCCGCTCCTGGTACCGGGTCTGGGACGCCTCGTCGTCCCCGGCCAGCGACTCGAGCTCGGCGCGCTGGGCCGGGTCCTCGGTGTAGTGGGCGAGCACCTCGATCCCGGCGCGGGTGGCCACGTCCTGCAGCTCGACGCAGCTGGCCAGGATGCCGAGCAGCGGCGCGGGTTCGTCGATCGGGAGGTGGGTGTGCTCACCGGCGTTCGGGATGATCGTCGCGTACATGCCGCCGTCGAGCGTGAAGCGCTGCATCACCCGGCGGATCAGGTCGATGTGGTTGCGCGGCAGCACCCCGAGGTGGTCCCCGGCCCGGAAGTCGACGCCCTCGGGCAGCGCGACCTCGATGTGCTTCGTGGACCGCCCGCCGTTGGGCGCGTGCAGCTCGCGGTTGACGCGCACCAGCGCCGGCTGGGCCTGGTAGGACATGATCACGGGGTTGGTCAGCTGGCGGTTCACCAGCGAGATCGACAGCCGGGGGCCGGCCGTGGCGGGTTCGGCCGCGCTCTCGGGCAGGCCGGCGTTCGCGGCCAGGTCGGCCCACAGCCCGTGGTGCCAGCTGCGGTACTGGGCGTCGAAGTCGCCGTTCGCATCACCCTCGCCCCGGGGGTGCAGCCGGGTGGCGCCGTGCGCGGCGAGTTCGGTGTCGATCAGCTTCGGCACCGCCTGGTAGGTGGCGGCCCACTCGGTGTTGCCGCAGCCGAAGACGGTGTAGGACAACCCGGCGGCGGCGTCCTTCGCCGCGCCGGATCCGCGCAGCCAGTCGCAGAACTTGCCGGCGTTGTCCGGCGGCGTGCCGTTGTAGGACGACGTGACGATCACGGCCGCGCCCGGGGTGGGCAGCGCGTCCGTGAGGTCGTCGAGCGCGCTCAGCGTCACGGCGAACCCGCGCTCGGTCCCCTCACGGCCGATCCGCGTCGCGATCCCTTCCGCGGTCCCGAGGTTCGACCCGTAGGCGACCAGCAACGGGGTCTTGTGCGCGTCCGGCGCCAGTGCGGCGCGCGCGGCGGGCGCCGCCGAGACGGCCTTCGCGGGCGCGGCGGCACTGCCGGGCCGGTCCAGCCGGAACCCGGGGCGCGGCCGCACCTGGATGTGCATGTCGTCGGGCTTGATCGTCAGCGTCGTCTTGGTCTTGAGCTGGTAGTTCAGGTGATCGATGAAATCGAAGCGCTGCACGAGCATGCCGAGCACGAGCGCGGCCTCCTGCATGGCGAACTGCCGGCCGATGCAGGCGCGCTGCCCGGTGCCGAAGGGCTTGTAGACGTTGGGCGAGAGGGCCGCGACCCGTTCGGGCGCCATGTGTTCGGGGTCGAACTCCTCCGCGTCGTCGCCCCACACGCTGGGGTCGCGGTGCAGCATCGGCGTGAGCACGGTCAGCGGGAGGCCGTGTTCGACCAGGTACCGGTCGCCGATCACGGTTTCCTCGAACGGCGTGCGGGTGAACCCGGGCGCGGTCGGCCACAGCCGCAGCGCCTCGCCGAGCACCTGTCGCACGTAGGTAAGTTTGTGGATCTGCTCGTAGGTGGGCTCGGCGCTGGTGCCGAACACCTCGTCGACCTCGGCGCGGGCGCGGGCCAGGAGGTCGGGGTTCTTGAGCAGGTAGTAGATCGCGAACGACAGCAAGCCGCTGGTGGTCTCGTGGCCGGCGATGAGGAACGTGATGCACTGGGCCCGGATGTTGTCGTCGGGCAGCCGTTCGCCGGTCTGCTTGTCGACACCGTTGATCATCTGGCCGAGCAGGTCGTCCTTCTTGCCGGCGTCGCCCTCCGCGCGGCGTTCCGCGATGAGCTTGTCCACCAGGTCGTTCATGAACGCCTGGTCTTCCTCCAGCTGCCGCTGCGCGTGGATCCGCAGCCTGGTCTGGATGGGCAGCCGGCGGGCCCGGGCCTGCGATTCGGTGAGCGTGCGGATCATCGCCGCGACGAACGGGTGCTGGGTGTCGCGGTAGAAGGAGTTGAACCGGTAGCCGAACCCGCACAGCGCGATGGTGTCCAGCGTGAGGCGGGTCATGTCGGCCGGCACGTCGACGTCCTCGTCCGGGTTCAGCCGCTCCCACTTGTCGGCCAGCTGGTTCGCGATGTCCAGCATCATCGGCACGTAGTCGCGCATGGACTGCAGGCTGAAGGGTTTCATCAGGATGTTGTGCGCGCGGTGCCACAGCGGATCGTCCGTCTCGGCCGTGAACAAGCCGGTGGACGTGGCCGTCCGGCGCACGTTCGCGAGGCCACCGCTGACCACCTTGTCGAAGCGCGCGTCGTCGCAGATCTCCTCGACGAGCGAGGCGCCGGACACGATCAGCCGCACGCCCCCGGGCGTCGTCAGCCGGAAGATCGGGCCGTACTCCCTGGCCATCCCCATCATGCTTTCGAACGGGTGGTGGGCGTCGATGTCGAAGGCGTTGCCGACGAAGGGCAGCGCGCGCGGGCCGGGGATTTCGTCGATGGGGGTCCTGGTGGTCATGCGTTCACTCCTTGGAGACGTGCCCTTCGGCGGGCTGCGGCACGGCGCCGGACCGGCTCGGCTGCGCGGCCCGCGCCTTGGCCTGGTGGGCCCGGACCACTGCGACGACGCCGACGACGAAGATCCAGCCGGGGAAGATCAGTGCGAAGGCCGGGTGGAAGGTCCAGCTCAGCAGCACCGCGGCGGCGCAGAGGTAGCCGAACCACGCCAGCGGGCGCGCCAGCACGCCCGCGGAGCTGAGCAGCGTCGTCGTGGTGATCATGTACATGCCGGCGACCCGGGCCCCGAAGACGAACACCAGCCCGTACCCCGCCGCGCTCAGTGCGCGCGCCACGTACACGGGCGGCAGCGGCGCCGCCGAGAACTGCTTCAGCAGGGCGATCGCCCCGGCCATCGCCATCCCCGAGAACAGCAGGATGATGAACGCCACCCCGGAGGCCAGCTGCAGCGCCCGCGGCATTTCCCGGTCTTGCGTGCCGGGCAGAGTGGCGATGAATTCACGCGTGGCCGTCATGTGCCACAGAAAGACGATGCCGGCGAACGGCACGATGTACAGACCGGCGGTCACCAATGCACCGGAACCGCCGTCGGCGTAGAAATTCGCGTACTGGCTGTCCGGCACGGTCAGCCCCGGCGCCCGGTGCACCAGGACGAGCGCGACGGTGAACAGCGCCGCGAAGAGAATCCCCGACCAGCCCGCGACCAGCGCGTATCCCGGCCCGCGTCCGGCCTCGGCGGCGGCCCTCGCGTCCGCCCGGCTGCGGCTGCGTATTCGGGTCCAAGCAGGCATCAGCGCCTCCCACCACGCCATTGTCCGGAAATGGCGCGAATGTCCACGGACTCAAGGAAATGGTGCCGTCGTGCAGCAGCGCGATCTCATCGTCCTGCCCGGATCAGGGGGTGTCAACAAGCGGCAATTGCACCGAAAACCGTGAGAAAAGAATGAGCGGCGCCGCCTCGTTCCCGGTCGGAAAAAGGCGGTACCGCTTCCGGCGGGCCCTTCGCTCGCGGCAAGGCGAACCCCCGAGAGACCCGCGTCACCCTCTGTGTCCGAGATCGCCCCCGCGGACATACACAGGTCAGACTAAACAGCCTAGACTGTTTATATGGCCACCGTACCCCCGCACGTCGCCGAATCAGCCGGCTGGATCCGCGGCGTCGTCGCGCAACTCCACCGGCGCCTCCGGCAGGTGGACAACGCCGAAAGCCTCACGCCGTCGCAGTCCGCGGTCCTGCACCGCCTCCACCGCGAAGGGCCGGCGACGCAGGGGGAGCTCGCCGCCGCCGAGCACGTGCGGCAGCAGTCGATGGCCGCGACCCTGTCGGCACTCGACGCGCTCGGCTTCCTGAGCCGCACGCGCGACCCCGCCGACGGGCGCCGGACCGTGATCGCCCTGACGGACCTCGGCACGAAGACCGTGCGCGGGATCCGCCAGCACCGCGACGAGTGGCTGGCCCACGCACTGGCCGCCGAACTCAGCGCCGAGGAGCTCGAAACGGTCCGCACCGCCCTGCCCCTGCTCCAACGCATAGCCCAACACTGAAGAGGAGTCGTGACGACCACCGCAACGCCCCGAAAGGCACCGGCGAAGTTCGGTGCCAAACTCGTCACCCCGCTGGTGGCGAGCGCGGTGCTGAACCCCATCAACTCCACCCTCATCGCCGTCGCGCTCGTGCCGATCGGGCAGACCTTCGGCGCCGGGCCCGGCCGCACGGCCTGGCTCATCTCCGCCCTCTACCTCGCCACCGCCGTCGGCCAGCCGGTGGTCGGCCTGCTCGTCGACCGCTACGGCGCCCGGCGCGTGCTGCTCGGCGGCGCGTCCGTGGTGATCGTCGCCGGCGTCGCCGGCATGGTCCCGCTCTCGGTCGACTGGCTCACCGGCGTCCGCGCCGTGCTCGGCATCGGCACGTGCGCCGGCTTCCCCGCGGCCATGGCGGTGCTGCGCCGGCGGGCCGACGCGCTGGGTGAGGGCGTGCCGGCCCGCGTGCTGTCGCTGCTGTCGCTGTCGTCGCAGACGATCATGGTCATCGGCCCGACGCTCGGCGGCGTGCTGATCACGCTCTTCGGCTGGCCCGCGATCTTCGCGGTCAACATCCCGCTGGCCGGCGCGTCGCTGCTGCTGGCGATCTTCTGGGTGCCGAAGGACGCGCCCGCCCGCGACGGAACCAAGCCGAAGCCGATCGACGTCCGCGGCATCGCGCTGTTCTCGCTCGCGCTGCTGGTGCTGCTCTTCTACTTGATGGCACCGGGCATCGGCGACCTGTGGCTGCTCGTGGCCGCCGTCGCGATCGGCGTGCTGTTCGTGCGGGTCGAGCTGCGTGCGCAGGTGCCGTTCATCGACCTGCGGATGCTCGCGGCCAACACCCCGATCCTGCGCACCTACCTGCGCCAGGCCCTGAGCTTCATGGCGATCTACGCGATCATGTTCGGCTACGTCCAATGGCTGCAGGAGGGCCGCGGGTTCAGCGAGTCGGTGTCGGGTTTGCTGCTCCTGCCCATGTCGGCCGTGGCCATGTGCGCGGCGGCGCTGTCGGGGCGCCCGACCGGCGTGCGGGCGCGGCTGGTGACGGTCGCCGTCGCGCTGCTGGGCGGCTCGGTCGCGCTGCTGTTCGTCGGCGACACGACGTGGCTCGGTTTCCTGCTCGTGCTCGTCGCGCTCTTCGGGCTCGCGCAGGGCCTGACCAGCGTCGCGAACCAGACCACGCTCTACCGAGAGTCGCCCTCCGAGACCATGGGCACCGCGAGCGGCCTGTTCCGCACGGCGCAGTACCTCGGCGCGATCGTCGCGTCGACCGTGATCGCCCAGTGCTACGGCGTCCACGCCGATTCCGGAGGTCTGCACCGGCTGGGCACCGTGCTCGTGGTGATCAGCGCGTTGCTGCTGGTCGTGACCATCGCGGACCGCGGTTTGAAGCTCGCCGAACGGCGCGAGCGCGCCCGCGCGGCCTGAACTGTCAACGTGAAATTCGCAACCCGGTGTTGGTCTGTCGATCATCGAGGCGGACGATGAACACATGACCCGTGAAGCGCCGAAAGCCGACGTGGACGAAGCCGACCTCAAGGTGGGCAAGCCGAAGAGCTGGGCCGCCGGCATCCCCGGTGTGATGGTTTCGCTCACGCGAGGCGTGGAGCAGATGGGCGTGACGCGCACGGCGCGCACCCTGCGCCTGCTCAACCAGCGCTCCGGCTTCGACTGCCCCGGTTGCGCGTGGCCCGAGCCGCGCCAGGAGGACGGCGAGAAGCGCAAGCTCGCGGAGTTCTGCGAGAACGGTGCGAAAGCCGTGGCCGAGGAGGCCACGCGCCGCCGCGTCGACCGCGAGTTCTTCGCCACTCACGCGATCGCGGACCTGCGGGACAAGACGGACTACTGGCTGGGCCAGCAGGGCCGCGTCACCGAACCGTTCGTGCTGCGCGAGGGCGCGACGCACTACGAGCCCATCTCGTGGGACGACGCGTTCGGCCTGGTCGCCGACGAGCTGAACGGGCTCGCGAGCCCGCACGAGGCCGTGTTCTACACCTCCGGGCGCACCAGCAACGAGGCCGCGTTCCTGTACCAGCTGCTGGTGCGCTCGTACGGCACGAACAACCTGCCGGACTGCTCCAACATGTGCCACGAGTCATCGGGCTCGGCGTTGGCCACGAGCACCGGCATCGGCAAGGGCTCGGTGTCGCTCGCGGACCTGCACCACGCCGACCTGGTCGTGGTCGTCGGGCAGAACCCCGGTACGAACCACCCGCGCATGCTCTCGGCGCTGGAGACGGCGAAGGGCAACGGCGCGAAGGTCATCGCCGTGAACCCGCTGCCCGAGGCGGGGCTCATGCGGTTCAAGAACCCGCAGAACGTGCGCGGCGTCGTCGGCGAGGGCACCCCGCTCGCCGACGAGTTCGCGCAGATCCGCCTCGGCGGTGACCTCGCGCTGTTCCAAGCCGTCGGGCACCTGCTGCTGCAGTGGGAGGACGAGGCGCCGGGCACGATCATCGACGGGGACTTCGTGAAGTCGTCGACCTACGGCTTCGAGGACTGGGCTAAGAACCTGCTCGAGCTCGACTGGGCCGAGACGGAGCTGGCGACGGGCCTGCAGCGCGCGCAGATCGAGCACCTCGCGCGGATGATCGCGACGTCGGAGCGCACGATCTACTGCTGGGCCATGGGGCTCACGCAGCACAAGCACGCCGTGCCCACGATCGCCGAGATCGCGAACCTGGCGCTCGCGCGCGGCATGATCGGCAAGCCGGGCGCGGGCCTGTGCCCGGTGCGCGGCCACTCCAACGTGCAAGGCGACCGCACGATGGGCGTCTGGGAGAAGATGCCCGAATCGTTCATGGATTCGCTCGACCGCGAGTTCGGCATCACCGTGCCGCGCGAGCACGGCTGGGACACCGTCGACTCGATCCGCGCGATGCGCGACGGGCACGGCAAGGTCTTCTTCGCGATGGGCGGCAACTTCGCGTCGGCCACGCCGGACTCCGAGCTCACGGCCAAGGCCCTGAGCTCGTGCTCGCTGACCGTCCACGTGTCGACCAAGCTCAACCGCTCGCACGTGGTCCACGGCCGCACGGCGCTGATCCTGCCGACGCTCGGGCGCACCGAGCGCGACGCGCAGGAGTCGGGGCCGCAGTTCGTGACCGTCGAAGACTCGATGTCGCAGGTGCACGCCTCGCGCGGGCGGCTGGCGCCGGCGTCGGAGCACCTGCTGTCCGAGGTCGCGATCGTCTGCCGGCTGGCCGAACGGCTCCTGGGCGCCGGGCACGCGGTGCCGTGGCGGTCGTTCGAGAAGAACTACGACCTGGTACGCGACCGCATCGCGGCCGTCGTGCCGGGCTGCGAGGACTACAACCGCCGCGTCCGCGAGCCCGACGGCTTCACCCTCCCCCACGCGCCGCGCGACTCGCGCGAGTTCACCGGGACGGCCACGGGCAAGGGCACGTTCACCGTGTCGGAGCTCGAATACCCGGAGATCCCCGAGGGACGGCTGCTGCTGCAGACGCTGCGCAGCCACGACCAGTACAACACCACCATCTACGGCCTGTCCGATCGCTACCGCGGCATCGAGGACGGCCGGCGCGTGGTGTTCGTGCACCCGGACGACCTGGCCGACCTCGGCGTCGCCGACGGCGAGATCGTCGACCTGGTGTCGGAGTGGCGTGACGGTGACCGCCGCGCGCCGGCCTTCCGCGCCGTGGCCTACCCGACGGCCCGCGGCTGCGCGGCGGCCTACTTCCCCGAGGCCAACGCGCTGGTGCCGCTGGACTCCGTCGCCGAGAAGTCCAACACGCCCGTGTCCAAGGCGGTCGTGGTCCGGCTGGAGCCGCACCACCACTCCTGACGCCGGGGTCCGGTCACGCGCGCTGCTTCGCGCGTGACCGGACCGCCGCGGCGACGGCGACGGCGACCCCGAGCGCGGAACCGAGGGTGTTGAGCAGCACGTCGTCGACGTCCGCGCTACGCCCGACGAAGTACTGCGCTGTTTCGATGGCGGCCGAGAACCCGGCGAGCACGGGGACGATCGCGGCGCGCCGTCGCGTGGCGAATGCGGCGAGGAACCCGAGCGGTACGAAGAGCAGCACGTTGCCGGCGTTGTTGAGCACCCCGATCGGTGCGCGGACGTTCACGGCCTCGTCGACGATCCCCGCGAACGGCACCAGGTTCACGTTCTCGGGCGGCACTAGGTGCCCCGGCCACAGCGTCACCACGAGCACCGCGAACACGGCGACGGCGAGCAGTGCGCGGGCCCGTGATCGCATCGGTCCAGTCAACCAGGACCGGGCTCCCGGCCCGGCGCCGGATCAGTCCACGCAGTTCTGGCCCGCCGAGGTGATCGGCTGGTCCCCCGCGCCGGGCGCCGCGCCGCCACCACCCGTGCTCGTGCCGGGGCCGGCGTAGACCTCACCGAGGACGACTTCGATGTGGCCGGGCGGCACGTCGGCGGATTCCGCGGTGGCGAGGCCCCCCAGGAGCTTCGCCACCGCCGCGCCCTGGGTGGCCAGCGCCGAACCGTAACGCACCAGCGAGGTCCGGCGTGGCGTCGTGTTGCCGGTCTTGCCCGGAGCGAAACCCTTGTCCTTCAACACATCCGAAACGCGCGAGGCCAGACCCGCCGAGTCGCCCGCGTTGGCGACGTCGACGACCGGGCCCGCCGGCGGGGCCGGCGCGGCACCGATGAGCCCCGCGGCGAACGCCTTGACCTGGGCGGGATCCACCTGCACCGCCGTCGCCCGGGGGTTCGTCTTGCTGTAGCGGTAGTCGGGGTTCACGACGGGGATCGTCGTGAACTGGATGCCACCGCCCGAAATGCCGCGCAGCTGTCCGATGAAGTCGAGCAGGTTCCAGGAATCGTCGAGGACCACGGACTTCTTCACGGCGTCGATGAGCGCGTCGAGCTTGCCGGGATTGGCGAGCGTGCCGGCCGAAAGCACCTGGTGCGCCAGCGACGCGAGGAACACCTGCTGCCGGCGCATGCGGCCGAAGTCCGTGCCCTTGACGCCGTCGCGCTGGCGGACGAAGGCGAGCGCGTCCGCGCCCGAGATCTTCTGCGGCCCCGCCGGGAAGTTCGCGCCCGAGTTGAGATCTTTCGTCGCGTTGTTGAGGCAGACCTCGACGCCGCCGACCGCGTTGCTGATGTCGTAGAAGCTCAGCAGGTTCACCTCGGCGAAGTGGTCGATCGTCACGCCGGTGAGGTCCTCCACCGCCTGCCGCGTGGCGCGGCGGGCGGCGGTGAGCGACTCCTGCTCGACCTCGTTCTTGTCGGTCTCGCCCGCAGCGCGCAGTTTCGAAGCCTCCAGGGCCTTTCCGTGTCCGTACGCGGCGTTGATCTTGCCCTTGTCGCCGCCGGGCAGCGTCACGTACGAGTCGCGCGGGATCGAGAAGGCTTTCACGGTCTGCGTGCCGTTCGGGATCCGCAGCACGATCAGGGTGTCGGTGAGGTCGTCGCCGTTGGGCCCGGCCCTCAGTTCGCGCAGGACGTCCGCCGGTAGTGGGTTGCCCCGGTTGTCGGTGCGTGAGTCGCGGCCGACCAGCAGGATGTCGAGCGAGCCGTCGGCCGGCTGCTCACCCGGGGCGGGTTCCTTGCCCGCGTCGATCACGCTGCTGCGCGTGACGTCGTCGAGCGAACTCAGCGTCGTGTAGCCGTACGCCGTGCCGGTGAACACCACGAACGCCAGCGCCGAGACGACGATCTTCCCTGCGATCCGCACGCCCTACCGACGTTTTCGCACCCCGGCTTGCTGCACGCGTGACCCAGTTCACACTTCAGCGCAGGTACGACGCCCCGTTCAGGTCGAGGATCGCGCCCGACGCCCACGTCGCCTCAGCCGAAGCCAGGTAGACGACGGCGCCGGCGATCTCCTCGGGCTCCGCCACCCGGCCGAACGGGCTCTGCTCCCGCACGGCGTCGGTGATCCGGTGCGCGACGCGTTCGGTCGCCGTGAACCCGGGCGCCACCGACGTCACCGAGATCCCGTGCGGCGCCAGCGCCACCGCGAGCGACTGGCCGAGCGCGTGCAGCGCGGCCTTGCTCGCGCCGTACGCGGGGTGTTCGGGTTCGCCGCGGAACGCGCCGCGCGAGCCGACGTTCACGATCCGCCCCGGCGCCCCGCGCGCGATGAGGTGGCGCGCGACGTGGAACGAGACGTTGGCCGCGCCGAGCAGGTTGACGTCGAGCGTGCGCCGCCAGACCTCTTGCCAGTGCGCGTAATCAACGCTCTCGACGGGTGTCGACGTCTCCGGCGTGGTGCCGACGGCGGCGTTGTTCACGAGCACGTCGACCCCGCCCAGCAGCTCCTCGGCGGTGTTCGCGATCCGTTGCGCCGCAGCGGGATCACCGAGATCACCGCCGACGACGACGTGTCCCTCGCCCGGGAGCGAGGCCAGCGTCTCCTCGGCCGCGGCGGCGTTCGATCCGAAGTGGACGGCCACCCGGTCTCCCCGGGCGGCGAAGGCGTGGGCGATCGCGCGGCCGATGCCGCGGGACCCGCCGGTGACGAGGACGTTCACTTCGCGAACAGCTGCGCTTCGTCGCGGAACGCCTTGAACTCCAGTGCGTTGCCGGCCGGGTCGTGCAGGAACATCGTCCACTGCTCCCCCGGCTCGCCGGCGAAGCGCTGGTACGGCTCGATCACGAACTCCGTGCCCGCGCCGCGCAGGCGGCCGGCGAGGTCGTGGAACGAGTCGACGTCGAGGACCAGGCCGAAGTGCGGCACCGGCACGTCGTGGCCGTCGACGGGGTTGCGGCCGGCTTCGGCGCGTGCGCCCGCCACCACGTGCGTGACGACCTGGTGGCCGTGGAAGTTCCAGTCGACCCACGCGTCCGCCGAACGGCCCTCCTCGAGCCCGAGCACGCCACCGTAGAACTCGCGGGCGCGGGCCAGGTCGTCGACCGGGATGGCGAGGTGGAACGCGGGGCGCATGGGCTCTCCTTCGCTGACGGGGTGCCCCCACCTTGAAGTGCTCATGTCCGAATGTCAACATTGACCGATGGACGCCACACCGCTGCGGAAGGCGGCGCGGCGCGGCCTGGCCGAGGAAGCGGCCGACCGCGTGCGCGACGCGATCTTCGCCGGCCACTTCCCGCCCGGCGCGCCGCTGCGCGAGGTCGAGCTCGCCACGTCGCTCGAGGTGAGCCGCGGCTCGGTGCGGGAGGGTCTCGCCCTGCTCGCCCGCGAGGGCCTCGTCCGCGGCGGCTGGCACCGCCCGACCACCGTCGTCGAGGTGACGCCCGAGGACGTTGAGGAGGTCTATTCCGTGCGCGCGGCGCTCGACCGCCTCGCAGCGACAACCGCCCGCGCCCACGCGTCCGCCGCCGATCTGACCGCTCTCGACGACCTCGTGGCCACCCTGGCGTCCGAAGTGGACGCCGGCGCGGCCGGCCCGCGGCTGCTGGCGCTCGACATCGCGTTCCACGACCGCGTCTACGAAGCCGCGGGCAACGGCAGGCTCACGCTGGCGTGGCACGCCGTGCGCTCGCAGGTGTTCCTGTTCCAGCTGCAGCGCGTGTCGCTCGGCCACTCGCAGTACCGCTCACGCGTCGTCGCGGAACACCGCGAACTGGCCGCGCTGATCCGCGCGGGCGACGTCGCCGAACTCGACCGCGTCGCCGCCGACCACGTCGGCTCGGCGCGGCGCCGGTTGCTGGCGGAACTCTAGGGGTCCACTGTGGACTCGCGGGATCGCGCCAGCGCCGCTTGCACCTTGGCGTTGCTCGTCATGCTCATCGTCACCACGGTCATCGTCAGCAGGACCACGCCGCCCGCCAGGTAGGGCGCCCGCAGGCCGGCCGCCGAAGCCAGCCAGCCGCCCA
The DNA here is from genome assembly GCF_044452505.1 of Amycolatopsis sp. NPDC051903. Lineage (NCBI taxonomy): Bacteria > Bacillati > Actinomycetota > Actinomycetes > Pseudonocardiales > Pseudonocardiaceae > Amycolatopsis > Amycolatopsis sp. NPDC051903. The sequence goes on from NZ_JBITBT010000012.1 coordinate 167,627, forward strand.
GCACCGCGCCCAGCGGACCCGCGGACAGCGCGACCAGCCGGGACGCGGCGGCGACGCGTCCCATCAGCCGGGCCGGCACGATCACCTGGCGCAGCGACCAGCCGAGCACCATCGTCGTCGCCATGCCGCAGCCGCACAGGGCGAACAGCGCGCCCGCCAGCCACGGGTTGCGCGCGAGCCCGAAGGCGAGCACCGACGCGCCCTCCACGACGGCCGTGAGCGTGAGCGCCGTGCCGGTGCCGATGAGCTTTTCGAGCGGCCCGGCCACGACCATCGCGCCCAGCAGCCCGCCGACGGCCTCGGCGGCGAGCAGGAAGCCGTAGCCGACCGCGGTGAGTCCCAGCGCGTCCCGCGCGAACAGCACCAGCACGGCCCTCACCGCGCCGAAGGCGAAATTGCCGACCGCCGGGCGCAACGCGAGGCCCAGCAACAACTTGTCGTGGACGACGTAGCGGAAACCCTCTCGCGCGTCGGCCCACACCGACGTGCTCGGCGCGCGTTCGGGAACCGGCGCCGGCGGCAAGGTCCGGATCAGCAGCGCGCTCAGCACGAACGACACCGCGTCGACCAGGAAGGGCACCGTCCGCGACAGCGAGAACAGGAAACTGCCCAGCGGCGGCCCGGCGAACTGCCCGGCGGCCGTCGACGCGCCGCGCAGGCGCCCGTTGGCGCGCCGCAGCAACGTCCGGTCGCGGCCCAGCAGGTCGGGCAAGTAGGCCTGCGAAGCGACCTCGAAGAAGAGCTGGCCCGTACCCGCGAGGAACGCCAGCGCCAGCAACGCCGGGATGCCCAGCAGCCCGAACGCGCCGGCCACCACCGTCAGCGTCAGCAACACCGCTTGCGCGAGGTCGGAAACCCACATCGTGCGCCGCCGGTCCCACCGGTCCACCAGCGCACCCGCCACGACGCCGACGACGAGGTGCGGCAGCACCATCGCCACGGACACCAGGCTGATCACCACGGGATCACTGCTGAGCGCGACGGCCAGCAGGGGCAACGCCGCCTGGTACGCGCCGTCGCCGAGCATCGAGATCGTGGCGGCGGACCAGAGCCGGGTGAACGCGGGCGGCAGCTTCGGCCGGAGCTGTTCACCCTGCGAAGAAATCGACGTCATCTCGCCGCCCCCTCGCCGGGCCGGAAGAACGCCACCGCCACCGTCGCCGCGGCTTCGCCGGGTTCGCGCGCCGCGTGCATCTCGTCTACCAGCTCGTTCAGGCGCTGTTCGAACTCGGCGAAGCGCGCTTCGCTCAGCCGCAGGTGGCTCATCCGCACCACGCGCGGCGAATCCTCCGGCGCGGTCGCGAGGTCGTCGATCGCGTGCTGCATCAGCACGTCCCGCTGTCCGGGCGCGGGGTCGGGCAGCGAGACGACCTTCGCCGCCATGCCGTAGTAGCGCTCGACGACGCCGCGCACCTTGTTGGTCCGGACCACTCGGATGAGCCCCGCGCGCTCCAGCACGCGCACGTGGTAGCTCGAACTGCCCTTCGCCAGCTCCAGCCGCGCGGCGATCTGCGTGATCGTCGCCGGCCCGTCGCGCAGCACGGCGAGCACGCGGTGGCGCACGAGATTGCTGACCGCACGCAGTTGTTCGGTCGTCCGCACGTGGACGGTCTCGTCCGGCGGTACGTAGTCATCCCCAGTCACGAGAGCAATGGTCAACGACTCTTGACCATTTGTCCAGTGATTAACCGGGACACCGCCGGCTGCTGGTCCGGACCACGCCGACCGTCAAGCTGCCCCGAGTGCCGCCGCAACAGCGGCTCGCACCGCTGCCTCGGCGGGGACGGGCTTTCCCTCTGCGGCGGCCGTTTCCGCGAGTGAGGTCATGGCCACCCCGGGCAGCCCGCAGGCGGTGAAGGCCGTGAACGCCGCCAGGTCGGGCGAGATGTTGAGCGCAAACCCGTGGCTCGTCACGCCGCCGCGAATCCGCATCCCGATCGAGGCGACTTTCCGGTGTTCTGACAGCCAGACTCCGACCAAGCTCTGTGCTCCGGGCGGGGTGTCGAAGCGAACCGCCGGGAAGCCGAGCGAGTCCAACGCGGTGATCAAGCCCTGCTCCAGCCAGCGCACGACGTCCCCCGGCCCGCGCTCACGCAGGTTCATCACCAGGTAGCCGATCAGCTGTCCCGGATCGTGAAAGGTCGCCTGGCCACCACGGTCGACCTCGACCAGGGGAACCGTGGTCTCGCGGGGCAGTTCGTGACGCGGGGTCCGCGCGCTGTAGGTGATGACCGGCGGGTGGGTGAGCAACACCAGCCGATCCGCGATCAAGCCCTCCCGGCGCTGCCGGACCCAGGTTTCCATCTGCGCAACAGCCTGAAGGTACGGAACTTCCCCCAGGTCGACGCGTTCCAGCTTGCCCTCACCCACGGTCAGCCCTCTCCGCGAAACCCGCATCCTCGACCACCAGAGTCCTGCGGACACTGCCGCCGGCACCAGACTAGCCACGACGACGACCTCAACCGGATCGGCTGAGGTACAGCGAAGTCGGCGACCAAGCCGGCGAACGCGGCGAAGGCCGCGACCGCCGGCGCGTCCTGCGCCCGCGGTCGCGGCCCTCGTCACCCGGCCTTCAGTGGATCCGGAGGTTCCCACTCATCGGAACAGGCTGGACTCAGCCGCCGAAGAGGTCGATGACCTTCAGGATCAGCTCGTACACGCCGTACACGAACGGCACCAGCACCCACAACCAGGCGATGACCAGGAGCACGGTGCGCCCGGCCGACCGGCCTTCGACGTCGGGTGAACTCATCACGCCTCACTCCCCACCTGGGTGCTGCCCACGGGCTCGTGGAACTTGGCCTTGACCGGCCGCACGAACTCGTTGGCGATGAAGCCGACCACGAGCAGGCCGATCATGATGTAGAACGACGTCGAGTAGAGGTCCGGACCGGTCTTGCCGGCGGCCTTCTCGCTGTCGGCGATGCCGTCGACGATCAGCGGCCCGAGCACACCGGCGACCGACCACGCGGTGAGCAGCCGGCCGTGGATCGCGCCGACCTGGTAGTTGCCGAACAGGTCCTTCAGGTACGCGGGCAGCGTCGAGAAACCGCCGCCGTAGAAGGAGAGGATCAGCATCGCGCAGAGCACGAACAGCAGCTTCGACGAGTTGGTGGTGAGCGCGATGATCAGGTACAGCACGGCGCCCACACCGAGGTAGAAGCGGTAGATGTTCTTGCGCCCCACCGCATCCGAGACCGTCGACCAGACGAACCGGCCCAGCATGTTGGTGAGCGAGAGCATCGCGACGAAGCCCGCGGCGGCCGCGGTGCCGACCGGCGTCGCGGTGGTCTTGAAGAAGTCCGTGATCATCGGCGCGGCCTTCTCCAGGATGCCGATGCCCGCGGTCACGTTGAGGCAGAGCACGATCCACAGGCACCAGAACTGCGGGGTCTTCAGCGCGTTGGCCGCCGACACGTTGTGCGTGGAGATGAGCGTCTTGCTCTCGTCGACCTTCGGCTCCCAGCCCGCGGGCTTCCAGCCGTCGGCCGGCACGCGCACGAGCAGGACACCCATCGTCATGAACACCGCGTAGACGATGCCGTGGATCAGGAACGCGACGGCGATGTCGCTCGCGGTCGGCGCGGTGCCGAGCATCGCGGACGACCACGGCGACGCGATGAGCGCGCCACCGCCGAAGCCCATGATCGCGATGCCGGTCGCCATGCCCGGCCGGTCGGGGAACCACTTGATCAGCGTCGACACCGGTGAGATGTAGCCGATGCCGAGCCCGATGCCACCGATGCCGCCGTAACCGACGACCACCAGCCAGAACTGGCCGGTCGCGACACCGAGCGCCGAGATCAGGAAGCCGGCGCCGAAGCAGATCGTGGCGACGAACATGGCCCAGCGCGGGCCGTTCTTCTCCACGAGCGTGCCGCCGAACGCGGCGGACAGGCCGAGCATCACGATCCCGAGCTGGAACGGCAGCCCGGACTCAGTGCCCGACAGGTGCATGGTCTTCTCGAGCGGAGTTTTGAATACACTCCAGGCGTAGGCTTGACCGATCGACAGGTGTATCGAGAGCGCGGCAGGTGGGACCAACCAACGGGTCCAGCCGGGCGGTGCGACGATACGAGAGCGGGCCAGGAAGCCGAGGGCCATCGTCAGACTCCTCCGAACTGTGAGGTGATGCAGGGAATGTATTACTTGTTCCCTGACGTTGCACCATGTGGGTGTCGCAGATCGACTTCAATGGCCGTTGAAAGGTGTCCCGATGGGCAGAGTGACCGTGCGCAGGCCGGTCCGGCACATCTCCGCGACCGGTGAACGCCGCCGCCCCGACTCGCTGGCGGCGGAGGAACCGCTGGAGATCCGCGTCGGCGGCAAGGCACTCGCCGTGACGATGCGCACGCCGGGTCACGACGTCGAGCTCGCACACGGATTCCTGTTGTCGGAAGGTGTGCTCGGCTCCCGCGAGGACATCGCGGCGGCGCGGTACTGCGACGGCGTCGACGACCAGGGCCGCAACACCTACAACGTGCTCGATGTGACACTCGCACCCGGAGTCGCACCACCGGAAACCGGTGTGGAGCGGAACTTCTACACCACCTCATCGTGTGGCGTCTGCGGCAAAGCCGCGCTCGACGCCGTGAAGCTGAAGAGCCGCTTCTCCCCCGCCGAGTCGACCTTCGAGGTCAAGACCGACGTGCTGGCGGAGCTGCCGGACACGTTGCGGGACAAGCAGAAGGTCTTCAAGTCCACGGGCGGGCTGCACGCGGCGGCCCTGTTCACCCCGGACGGTGAACTGGCAGTGGTGCGCGAGGACGTCGGCCGGCACAACGCCGTGGACAAGGTGCTCGGCTGGGCCCTGCAGGACGGCCGGATCCCCGCGCCCCACTTGGGGTTGCTGGTCTCCGGCCGCGCCTCCTTCGAGCTCGTGCAGAAGGCCGCCATGGCGGGTATCGGCCTGCTCGCCGCCGTGTCCGCTCCGTCCTCTTTGGCCGTTGAACTGGCCGAGGAGAACGGCATGACGCTCATCGGTTTCCTGCGCGGCGACAGCATGAACCTCTACACCGGCGACCAGCGGGTGCTCGTCTAGATCGGCCGGCTCAGCCGACCGGGACCCAGTTTCCGTGGAAGCCGTGCGGCACGCGGTCGGGCAGGTGCACGGCGGCCACGGTTTCCAGCGTCGCCGCGTCGAGCAGCGTCAGATCGCTGCGCTGGGTGGCCGCGTCGAAGACGAATCCCATGAGCACGCCGTCGTCTTCGGCAGCGTCCACACGGGACGGGACGAACACGAACTCGCCCGGCACCCGGCCGGGACCGAAGGTGTGCCGTTCGAGACTGCCCTTGTGCAGGTCGTGTTTGTGCAGCGCGCCGGTGAGCCGCGATTCGCCGTCGACGGCCACCGCGTAGCCGTAGCGGTGGGCGCGGCCGACGAGCCGTTCGTCGACGCGCGGGAACTCCTGGCCGTGGTCGTCGAGCCGCTCCTCGAGCACCTTGCCCGCGGCGAGGTCGACGGTCCAGCGGTCGAGCGTCGGCAGTCCTTCGGCCGGGCCGTGCAGCGCGCGGTCGAACACGCGGGGGTGACGCACGACGTCGAGCACGACGCGGTGACCGTCGTCGTAGGCGTTGAGCGGGTGGAAGACGTAACACGGCTCGACGTCGAACCAGCGCACGTCGCCGTTGCCGCCCTCGCGCGGCAGCACGCCGACCCGCGCCGGGTAGTCCTCGTTCCACCGGTACGGCAATGAGCTGACGCCGCGGCCGGTCCGCGCCGTCAGCGGGTCGGGCACGTCGACGTGCGCCGGAGCCTGGTGCGGGTCGAACGTGACGGGCAGGTCGTAGAACACGACGTGTTTTTCGGTGAGCGAGAAATCGTGCATCATCGGTGCCCCGGTGACCTCGATGTCGAGCACGCGCCGGGCGCGGCCGTCGGTGCCGATCACCGAGTACTGCACGCGGTTGCCGACGCCGAAGCGGTACGACACGGCGTGGAGTTCACCGGTGCGCGGGTCGCGCTTCGGGTGGGCCGTGTAGCCGCCGGGGAGCGTGCCGTCGAAGTCGCACTGGCCGACGGTGTCGAGTTCCTCGGTGAGCTCGTAGGCGGGCAGTCCGCCTTCGATCAGGGCGAGCGTGCGGCCGGCGTGGCCGATCACGTTGGTGTTGGCGCCGATGCCCGTGTTGGGGGCTTCGGGCGCCTCGCCGAGCAGGCCCGCGACGTGCGGCGTACGGATCCAGCGGTTGCGGTACCACTCGGCGCGGCCGTCGCGCAGGCGGACGCCGTGAACCATGCCGTCGCCGAGGAACCAGTGGTACGTGTCCTCGTCGGCGGCCAGCGGGTTGGGCCCGTTGCGCAGGTAGCGGCCGTCGAGGAAGTCGGGCAGGTGGCCGGTGACCTCGAGCCGCGTGGCGGTGTGCTCGCGGGTGACGGGGGCGAAGTTGTCCTCGAGGAACTGGTTGGTCATCGTGGCTCCTTCCGTAACACTGTTATTCATTGATAACACGGTTACGGAACGATTCGCAAGGGGTCGGGGCTGGCGCCGTATTCACGGACGCAGCACCATGGCGGTGGCCGAGGCAACGCTTCGCGACGAAGCCGCGTCCTTCTTGTGGATCTTTCCGGGAGGCCGGGTGAACCAACGGGTCAGCCGCCGCTCGGTGCTCTTCGCGGGCACCGCCGCGCTCGGCGTCGCCGGACTCGCGGCCGCGACGGCCGCGGGCGTCACGCCGCTGGGCGAGGCGCTGCGAGCGGCGGGCGTGACGGTCGGGTCGCCCCAAGTCGGGTTCACCCGCGTGGAGCGGGTGTTCTCAGCCGCGCGCGGGCGGATGGTGGACCTGGTGTTCCTGTTGCCGGGCAAGTACCCGCCGGCGGGCCTGCCGATGTCGCTGATGCTGCACGGGCTGCACGGCGGCGCCCGCTACGCCGCCCCCAGCGGACTGGTGAAGCAGCTGGCCACCGACGTCGGCCGCGGGGTCGTGCCCGCCCACGGCTACGTCGCCGTCGACGGCGGCGACAACTACTGGCACGAGGTCCACCACGGCGACGACCCCATGGCCATGCTGCTGGAAGAAGTCCCCCGTTGGCTGGCCGCGCGCAACCTCGCCGGCCCGCACGGCCTCCCGTTCGCCTGCGCGGGCGTCTCCATGGGCGGCTTCGGGGCCATGGTCTACGGCCGCCGCCGCGTCGAACGCCGCCAGCCCCCCGAAGCCGTCGCGGCCATCTCCCCCGCGTTGATCACGTCCTGGCCGGAGATGGCCAAGCGCCACATCTTCACGGGCCGGCTGGACTGGACGTCGCTCGACCCGCTGCGCCACCTCACCGCCCTGCGCGGCGTGCCCACCGCCCTCTGGTGTGGCACGGAGGACTCCTTCATCACCGGCGTGCGGCGCTACATCGCGGCCACCCACCCCGCCGTCGGCTACACCGCGAAGGGGATCCACAGCGACACGTTCTTCCACTCGGTGGTGCCGAACCTGGTGAGTTTCGTGGGGAAGCACGTGCCCCGCGCGGTGTAGGCCCGCCGATCAGTTCGCGACCGGCGTCGGGGCGTGGGGGAAGCGTCCGAGCTCCGGGCGGTTGGTCCAGACGTTCATCGGCACGTACGCGACCCGGCGCCCCGCCCGGTCCAGGAGGCGGCCGAACCGCTTGACGGGAGCCAGGACCACGGACCGCTCGGTGACGACGAAGCCGGGCGCGCACGCCGACAGCGTCAACTCCAGGAGCGGGACGTCGGCGACGTCACGCACCCAGGACACCACGTGCACGTTGCTCGATCCCGTGGTCGCCTCGCAGGACCGCGTGGACGGGAGGGCGCAGATCGCCGCCGCGGCGCGGGCCAGGTGCTCGGCCGGGCAGCCGGCGGTGAAGCTGACCTGCACCGGCCAGCCCGCCGCGGGGCCGGCGACCTCGCAGCGGACCTGGAGCGTGCCGTCGCGCATCATCCGGCGCCGGCGGCGGCGCGCCGTGGCCGCGCTGGTGCCGGTGCGTTCCGCGAGCTCGTTCGCCGAACAGCGGGGCCGGGGGCCGAGGACGGCCAGCATCGACCACTCCTCCGGCCCGAACGGCGCGCCGTCGCCGACCGGATCGGGGTGCAATGCCGTCAGCCGCGCCGCCTGTTCCCGGGTCAGCGCGTCGAGCCGCCACCGCCTGCCGTCCTCGAACCTGCGGGTGATCACCGTGGTGCGCACGTCGCGCACACCCGGCAGCCGCGCCAGGCGCCCGTTGACGTACCCGGCCAGCTGCTCGAGATCGACGGCGCCGACCCGCAGCGCCAGATCGGCGTCGCCGTCGACCACGTCGACGCTGTTGGCGTGCGTGTCCGCGGCGATCTCCGCGGCCAGCCGCCAGGTGTCCGCGGCCCGGCAGCGCACGCTCACCGCGGCCCGGCACAGCCGGTCGCGCCGCGGGTAGTAGCCGACCAGCCAGCTCAACCCGGCCTGTTCCATCCGCGCCCACCGCCGGGCCACCGTCGTGTGGTCCACCCGCAGCACGTCGGCGATGGCCTGCCACGGCGCCAGCGGCGCGATCTGCAACGCGTGCAGGATCGAAAGGTCGAGCTCCCCCAAGGAGGTCCGTTCGTGCATCGGCGACCGCCATCCTGATCGGAACGTGCAATTCGCGATGGCCGACCTTAGGCGGTGCGACATTACCGGTCTGTTTCCGTCCCACAACACCAAGGAGTGCGGGATGCCGATCGGTCCTGCCGCGCAGATCTTCACCGCCGGGGTCGTCCACGCGATGACCGAACCGGATCCCCCGGCGTTCGCGACGCTGGGGGAATGGATCGTGGCGACCGGTCCCCTCGCGGACTTGCGCGCGACTTTCCCGGCCGCCACGGTCCACGACTTCGGCGACCGCGTCCTCGTCCCCGGGTTCAACGACGCCCACCAGCACCCCAGCTCCGCGGCCGAGCAGCTGCTCAGCGTCGACCTCTCGCCCGGGGCCGTGTCTTCGCGCGCCGAGGTGCTGGCCGCGCTGCGCGAGCGGGCCGAGCGCACCCCGGCGGGCAGCTGGGTGCAGGGCAGCCGCTACGACCACACCAAGACCACCGGCGGCGTCGCCCTCACCCGCGACGAGCTCGACGCCGCTTGTCCCGGCCACCCCGTCTTCGTGTGGCAGATCGGGATGCACTGGGGCATCGGCAACACCGCCGCGCTGCGCGCCGCCGGCTACGACGAGGGCAGCAGCGCCCCCGGCGGCGGCACCCTCGGCCGCGACGAATCCGGGCGGCTGAACGGAATCCTCTACGAGCGGGCGATGGATCCGTTGCGCACCGGCGCGATTCCCCAGCCGACGCTGTCCGACACACTGCCCGCGCTGCGCCGCTACCTGACGATGATGCACGCGGCCGGCCTCACCTCGGTCGGCGATCTGCTCACGTCGGCGCGCGGCCTGCGCCTGCTGCAGGAGGCGCACGCGCGCGGCGAACTCACCCTGCGGGTCAACGCCGTCCTCGGCTACCCGCTCCTGCCGGCGCTGGAGGACCTGGGCCTGCGCACGGGGATCGGGGACACCGTGCTGCGGATCGGCGGGGTGAAGATGATCGCCGACGGGGCCGTCGCCGGCGGCACCTGCCTGCTGGAGGAGCCGTACGAGCACAGCCACTCCCACGGCATCCAGGCGATGTCCACCGAGGAGCTGCACGACCACGTCCGGCGGGTGCACGACGCCGGGAGCACCGCGTGCGTGCACGCCAACGGCGACCGCGCGATCGGGCTGGTGCTCGACGCGATCGAGGCCGCGCAGCGAGCCAACCCGCGGCCCGAGGCCCGGCACCGGGTCGAGCACTGCACGCTCGTCGACGCCGAACTCCTCAAGCGCATCAAGGCCCTCGGGGTCGTCGCGGTGCCGTTCGGCAGTTACGTCGCCTTCCACGGCGAGAAGCTGCCCGGCTACTACGGGGAGCGCGTCGGCCGGATGTTCGCGCACCGGGACCTGCTCGACGCCGGTGTCCCGACCGCCGGTTCCTCCGATTTCCCTTGTGGCCCCTACGAAGTCCTGCTCGCCCTGCGCAGCTGCGTCACCCGTGAGGCCGCCGACGGCACCGTGCTCGGCGCGCACCAGCGGATCAGCGCCCGGGAAGCGCTCGCCTTGTACACCACGGGTTCCGCATGCGCGGCGGGCGAAGAGAACCGCAAGGGCCGGCTCGCGCCCGGCATGCTGGCCGACTTCGTGGTCCTGGACGCCGATCCCCTCACCGTGGCGCCGCGCGAGCTGGCCGGGATCGGGGTCCGGCAGACCTGGGTCGGCGCGAACCGGGTGTGGGCTGCCGACGGGGAGGACGCGTGAAAGGAAGCGTCGCATCCCCGTTGATCGGGCTCGGCGTCCCGGCCGTCGCGCTCATCGTGGTGCTGCCGGCGATCGGGAACACCGCGATCACCGTGTTCGGCATCCCGCTGCTGTTCTTCTGGATCTTCCTCTGGATCCCGCTCACCAGCCTGTGCCTGTGGCTCAGCTGGCACTTCTTCGACCGGCACCGCCCCGACGAGGACGAGCCCGCCACCCCCGCCGAGCCGGACCGGAGGAGCGCCTGATGGACGTCTTCGTGTTCGCCTCGCTCATGGTCGCCTCGCTCGCGATCGCCGTGGCCACCAGGCTGGGCATGCGCCGCGTCGACGTGGCCCAGTTCCTCGTCGGCGGGCGCTCGTTCTCCGGCTGGCTGCTGTTCTTCCTGTCGGTCGGCGAGATCTACAGCATCGCCACCCTGCTCGGTTTCCCCGCCGGCATCTACGCGCAAGGCGCCGGCTACGGCATCTGGTTCATGGGGTACATCCTGCTGGCCTACCCGATCGGCTACTTCGCCGGTCCGCTGCTGTGGCGCGCGGCCAAGCGCTACGACGCGATGACGGTGCCCGACGTGATGCGCGCGCACTTCGGCAGCCGCGCGCTGGAGATCCTGGTGGCTGTCGCGACCGTCGGGTTCATGGTGCCGTACGCGCAGTTCCAGTTCGCCGGTCTGCACGCCGCGCTGGTGGCCACCGGCTTCGAACTGTCCGCGCGCACGACCGTGCTCGTGTCGGTGGTGCTCGCGCTGGTCTACGTGCTGCTCACCGGGATCAAGGCGCCCGCGATGATCTCCATCCTCAAGGACGTCGCCATGCTGGGCGCGGTCGCCGTGGTCGGCGTGTACGTCGTGGGCAAGAGCCACGGCACCGCGGCCCTGTTCTCCGCCGGCGCGAACACCGTGTCCGGCTCGCCGATGGTCTACGCGATCAGCACGATCGTCGTCCAGTCGATGACGTTCTACCTCGGGACCGGCGGCCTCGCCTTCGTCATCGCCGGCCGCTCGGAACGCACCGTACGGCGGACCATCGTGGTGCAGCCGCTGTACATGCTGATGTACCCGCTCCTGGTGTTCGCCGCCTACTTCAGCCGGTCGCACCTGAAGCTGGCCGACCCGAACCAAGCCTTCACCGCGGCCGCGGGGGCCACCGGCTCCGACGCGCTCGTCGGACTCGCCGCGGGCGCCGCGTCGCTGACCGGCCTGCTCCACCTCGCGGTGCTCGCGCTCGGCTTCGGCGGCGTGCTGTTCCGCAACCTGCTGCCCGCCGTGCGCCGCGACCGGCAGCGGATCGGGGTCACGCTCAGCGTGGCGGCGTTCCTCGTCCTCTCGGCGATCCTGGCGGTCACCGTGCAGAGCCTGATCCTGAACGTGCTCGCCTTCGCCTACGCCATCGGCGCCCAGGTCGTCCCGGCCTGGCTGGTCGTGCTGTTCGCCAAACGCGTCCCGGCCGCCTCCGTCTGCGCCGGCCTGATCTGCGGCCTGGCGCTGGCGCTGGGCCTGCAGGCGGCCGGTTTCGCCCAGGTCGCGGGCGTCAACCGCGGGCTCATCGCCCTGGCGCTCAACCTGCTGGTCGTGTTCGGTTCGGCCGCGGTCCTGCGCCGGATCCGCCCGGCGGCCGAACTGCACCCCGTCCGCCTGCGTCGGACCCGCCCGGCTGCGGCGGTGCCGGCGGAATCACCGAACGCGAGCTAGCAGTCGTGCCCTGTGAGGTTGTTGACGTGGATGAGCGGCGCGCCGAGTTGATCATGATTCAGACGGTGCCGGTGTCCGACGCCATCACCGATCACAACGGAGGTCTTCCTGTCTCACCGTAATGCCCGGTTGACCAGCACGGGCGCCCGTTGCTGAGGGAGCGTGTCCGCGCGGGCCGCCCCGTCACCCGCCTCGCCGCCGAGCCCGGCCTCGGGGCCCAGACCCGCTTCACCCGCCGCCACCGACCCAGAACAACGGCAACGCCGAACGCTTCAGCCCACACTCGACGAAGAATGGGCCCACCCCGAGCCCTTCACCAGTTCACGCCACCGAGCCCACACCCCCCGGATCCCGGCACCACTACGACCACCACCGAGCCCGCACCGCCCTCTACACGCGCCCAGCCATCGCCGGCCTCAACCACCGTCAGTTTTGGAGCAAGCGCACGCACGTCAACGGGCATGAAAAAACCTGAGCGCACCAGCGCCCAGGTTGTGCCGCGAGGTCCCGGCAACCGTCAGGAAGACACCCAGCGAGCCACGACCGACACCAGCCAGAAGCCGACCATCGTCGCCAGTGCGGTGAGCAGCGCCCACCGCAACTGGAGACGGCGGGTGTCCGCGGCGCGCAAGAACCGCAGGAAGTACCAGGCGAGCGCGAAGAGCGGGATCGGGATCAGCGGCAGCGCCGAGAGCCGCGTGGCGATCGCCACCAGGCACACCGCCGAGAACACCGCCAGGGTGATCGTGCCGGCGCGGTAGAGCCACGGGCACCGCCCCAGGATGGAGGCGACCACGCGCTCGCTCAGCTCGACGATGCCGACCGACGGGGTCAGCGGTCCGTCGGTCGGCTCGGTGGCCGGGGCGTCCGACGGCACGGCAGCGTCGGTCTTGGGGTGCTCCCCCGGGGCTCTGGTCAGCGGCACGGTTGTCATCCACTTCATTATCGCGCGTGCCGCGAACACCCTGGCGGCGGACTCCTGCAAACGGCTCACCCCGAGCGGTGAACGGCTCAGGCCGACTTCTCACCACGTTCGCTTCGGGTGCGCCGCGACGGCTGGCGCGCGACGATCGTCGGGTTCACGTTCTCGCGCACGGTCTGCTCGGTGATCACGACCTTGGCCACGTCGTCGCGGCTGGGGATGTCGTACATGACCGGCTGGAGGACTTCCTCCATGATCGCGCGGAGCCCGCGGGCACCCGTGCCGCGCAGCATCGCCTGGTCGGCGATGGCCTCGAGCGCCGTCTTGGTGAACTCGAGCTCCACGTTGTCCATCTCGAAGAGCTTCTTGTACTGCTTCACCAGGGCGTTGCGGGGCTGCGTGAGGATCGAGACCAGCGAGTCCTTGTCCAGGTGGTTCACCGTCGCGACCACCGGGAGGCGGCCGATGAACTCCGGGATCAGGCCGAACTTGATCAGGTCCTCGGGCATCGTCTCGGAGAAGACGTCGCTGCCCTCGATCTCGGCCTTGGTGCGGATCTCCGCGCCGAAACCGAGGCCGCGCTTGCCGACGCGCTCGTTGATGATCTTTTCCAGACCCGCGAACGCGCCGGCCACGATGAACAACACGTTCGTCGTGTCGATCTGGATGAACTCCTGGTGCGGGTGCTTGCGCCCGCCCTGCGGCGGCACCGACGCCGTGGTGCCCTCGAGGATCTTCAGCAGCGCCTGCTGCACGCCCTCGCCCGATACGTCGCGCGTGATCGACGGGTTCTCCGACTTGCGGGCGATCTTGTCGACCTCGTCGATGTAGATGATGCCCGTCTCGGCGCGCTTCACGTCGTAGTCGGCGGCCTGGATCAGCTTGAGGAGGATGTTCTCGACGTCCTCGCCGACGTAGCCCGCCTCGGTGAGCGCCGTGGCGTCCGCGATGGCGAACGGCACGTTGAGCAGCTTCGCCAGCGTCTGGGCCAGGTAGGTCTTGCCGGTACCCGTGGGGCCGAGCATCAGGATGTTGGACTTCGCGAGTTCGACGAGCTCGTCCTTGGAGTCCTTCGGCCCGGCCTTGTCGTCGGCCTGGATGCGCTTGTAGTGGTTGTACACCGCGACCGCGAGCGTCTTCTTCGCGTCGTCCTGGCCGATGATGTACTGCTCGAGGAACTCGTGGATGTCGGCGGGCTTCGGCAGCTCGTCGAGCTTCACGTCGCCGGCTTCGGCCAGCTCCTCTTCGATGATCTCGTTGCAGAGGTCGATGCACTCATCGCAGATGTAGACCCCGGGGCCGGCAATGAGCTTCTTCACCTGCTTCTGGCTCTTCCCGCAGAAAGAACACTTCAGCAGGTCGCCGCCGTCACCGATCCGTGCCATGGCCGTTGACCTCGTCCCCTCCGGCGCGCGGTTGCGCGCCTGACACCGTCTTGCCGCTCCGGTCTGAGCCCGACCGTCCCGGAGCTTCACGCACTGCCACTGACGGTACCTGGCCGAAGCCGCGAGCGGGAACACTCGGGCCCGTTCCGGGCACGTCAGAGTTCGACACTAGACCAGAGGGCCGGGGGGGGGGGGGGGGGGGGGCCCCCCCCGCCCCGGGATCAAAAAACCCAAACCCTTCCGGGCGGGCCGCCCACGTCGGGCCAACCGGGGGCCCGGGCGAGGGCGGGGGGGCG
>NZ_JBITBT010000012.1:182160-188747 GCF_044452505.1 Amycolatopsis sp. NPDC051903
GCCCCCCCCGCGCGCGCGCCCCCCGGCGGCCCCGGGCGGCCCCCCACCCCCCCCCCCCCCCGCCCGGCGGGGGGGGGGGGGCCCCCCCCCCCCCCCCCCCCGGCCCGGTGATCAAACAGCCGAAGCCTTCCGGTACGGAAGCACTTCGTCGATCATCCCGTAGGCCTTGGCCTCTTCGGCGGTGAGGATCTTGTCCCGCTCGATGTCGGCCTTGATCTGGTCCGGTTCCCTGTTCGTGTGCTTCGCCAGGATGACCTCCATCTGGCGGCGCACGCGCTGGATCTCGTTGGCCTGGATCTCCAGATCGGAGACCTGGCCGTAGGTGCCCTCGGTGGCGGGCTGGTGGATCAGCACGCGCGCGTTGGGCAGCGCCAAGCGCTTGCCCGGAGTGCCGGCCGCCAGCAGCACCGCGGCGGCCGAAGCGGCCTGGCCGAGGCACACGGTCGAGATGTCCGGGCGGACGTACTGCATGGTGTCGTAGATCGCCATCAGCGACGTGAACGACCCACCCGGCGAGTTGATGTACATGTTGATGTCGCGGTCCGGGTCCTCGTGCTCGAGGTGCAGCAGCTGGGCCATCACGTCGTTGGCCGACGCGTCGTCCACCTGCACGCCCAGGAAGATCGTCCGCTCCTCGTACAGCTTGTTGTACGGGTTGGACTCCTTCACGCCGTAGCTGGTGCGCTCGACGTAGGACGGGAGGATGTACCGCGACTGCGGGGTCTGCGGAGCCCGGAAGTCACCCGGGAGCCGGAAGTTGCTCATGAGAGGTCTCCTGTGTGCTTCGCGCTCAGTTGTTCGAGGTGATGCCGGCGGACAGCACGTGGTCGACGAAGCCGTAGTCCTTCGCCTCCTGCGCGGTGAACCAGCGGTCGCGGTCGCCGTCCTTGATGATCTGCTCCGTGGTCTGGCCGGTCTGCTCCGCCGTGATGCGGGCGAGCTCCTGCTTCCACTTGTTGAACAGGTCCGCCTGGATGGCGATGTCGGACGCGGTACCTCCCACACCGGCCGACGGCTGGTGCATCAGGATCCTGGCGTGCGGGAGCGCGTACCGCTTGCCCGGAGTGCCCGACGAGAGCAGGAACTGCCCCATCGAGGCCGCCATGCCCATGGCGTAGGTGGCCACGTCCGGGCGGATGAGCTGCATGGTGTCGTAGATGGCGAACCCGGCCGTGACCGAGCCACCCGGCGAGTTGATGTAGAACCGGATGTCGGACTCGGCGTCGTCCGCGTCGAGCAGCAACAGCTGCGCGGTGATCCGGTTGGCGATCTCGTCGTTGACCTCGGAGCCGAGGACCACGATCCGCTCCTGGAGCAACCGCTCGAACACCGAGTCGGTGAGGGTGAGTCCGGAGGTGCCGGTCCGCCCCTCGGGCATGTGCTGCTTCACGTCTGCCTGCCTTTTCGCCGGCGACGGCCCTTCTTCGTATCGGCCGCCGCTGTCGCTTCTAAGTGCTTAGCGTTTTCAGTGCTTGAGATCTTGCAACCGACCCTAACGAACTCGGGCGGTGCGGAATGCCCGACACCGCCCAAGTTCGCTTACAGCTTTACTCCGCAGGGGTAGCAGCCGCTTCCTCGGTGACCTGCGTCTCGTCGGTGGCGGGGGTGTCACCCTCGTCGGCACCGAACAGCTCGGTCAGGTCGACGGCCGCGCCCGACGCGTCCGTGACGGTGGTGCCGCGCACCACCGTCGCGAGCGCCTTGCCGCGGCGGACGTCGGCGTAGATGGCGGTCAGCTGGCCCGACTGCTGGGCGCGCTGCACGTACTCGTCGGGGCTCACGCCGAAGCGCTGGGCCTGGTAGATGATGCGCTCGGTGAGCTCGCCGTCGTTGACGGAGGTCTTCTCCTTGTCGGCGATGGTGTCCAGCAGCAGCTGCGTGCGGACCGCCTTCTCCGACTCCTCCTTGATCTCGGCGTTGAGCTCGTCGAGCGAACGGCCCTCGGCCTCGAGCGCCTGCGCGAGCTTGTCCTCGTCGTGGTCGAACGGGTGCACCGCGTCGTGCTTGCGGTTCTCGATCTCGGACTCGAGGACCTTCTCCGGGATCGGCACCTCGGTGCGCTCGAGCAGGATGTCGAGCACCTTGTCGCGGGCCTGCACGCCCTGCTGCATCTTCTTCACGCGGCCGAGGCGGTCGCGCAGGTCGCTCTTGAGCTCGTCGATGGTGTCGAACTCGCTCGCGAGCTGGGCGAACTCGTCGTCGGCCTCGGGCAGCTCGCGCTGCTTGACCGACTGGACGGTCACGGTCACCTCGGCGTCCTGCCCGGCGAACTCGCCGGCCACGAGCTTGGTGGTGAAGGTCTTCGTCTCGCCGGCCTCGGCGCCGATGATGGCGTCGTCGATGCCGTCCACGAGCTGGCCGGAACCGATTTCGTACGACAGCCCGGTGGTGGAGGCCTCCTCCACCGGCTTGCCGTCGACGGCGGCCGACAGGTCGATGGACACGAAGTCGCCGTTCTCGGCCGGGCGCTCGACACCGGTGAGGGTGCCGAAGCGGGCGCGCAGCTCGTCGAGCTGCTCGTCGACCTCGGCGTCGGTGGTCTCGACGTCGTCGACGCTCACCTCGAGGCCCTCGAGGTCCGGCAGCTCGATCTCGGGCCGCACGTCGACCTCGGCGCTGAACTCCAGCACGTCGCGGTCCTCGAGCTTCGTGACCTCGAACTCCGGCTGGCCCAGGGTGCGGACCTCGCCCTCGCGGACGGCCTCGATGTACTTGGCCGGGATGGCTTCGTTGACGACCTCGTCGAGCACCGGCGCGCGGCCGATCCGGCTTTCCAGGACGCGAGCGGGCGCCTTGCCGGGCCGGAAGCCCGGGATGCGCACCTGCTGGGCGATCTTGCGGTAGGCGCGGTCGAAGTTCGGCTTGAGCTCGTCGAACGGCACCTCGACATTGATCTTGACTCGCGTCGGGCTGAGCTGCTCGACGGTGCTCTTCAAGGTCTTCTCCTCGAGCGGTAAACGATGTGGGCCGGAACGTCCCTCGGGACGGCCCCGGTCACCTGCTGACCGGGACG
The DNA here is from genome assembly GCF_044452505.1 of Amycolatopsis sp. NPDC051903. Taxonomy (NCBI): domain Bacteria; kingdom Bacillati; phylum Actinomycetota; class Actinomycetes; order Pseudonocardiales; family Pseudonocardiaceae; genus Amycolatopsis; species Amycolatopsis sp. NPDC051903. The sequence continues at coordinate 185,174 of NZ_JBITBT010000012.1, forward strand.
TCCGAGTCTAGGCCAGCCGCGTGGGCGAACCTGGTCGGGGGCACCCGAGCACCCCGCCCGATCAGCGGTCGAGCACCCAGCGCGCACGCGCGGTCGCCCCCTGACGGAGATCGACTGCGCGCCGCACCCCGCAACGGGCCCCTTACATTCCTGCCGAAACCGATTTACAACGGCTTCCGCATTGTCTAAGTTTGCTGCGCTTGGCCAGGGAGCGCTCGACCGAGGAGACCGCTCGATGCCCGTCGTCGACAGCCGGCCGCCCTTCGCGGGCGAGCCGGGAGCGCTCGACGGTGCCACCGTGCCCAGCCCCCGGATCCCGCTGCCGCCCGCGTCGCTGCCCACGCTCGCCCTGTTCGCCGGCGGGCTCGCCGCGTGGGGCACGGCCACGTGGCTGCTGCTGGCCGGGCTGGCGCCGTGGTGGGTGACGATCCCGATCCACGCGCTCGTCACGTTCACGATGTTCACGGTCGCGCACGAGTCGGCCCACCACGCGGCCGGGAAGCTGACGTGGCTCAACGAGGTGCTCGGCCGGCTGGCGATGCTGTTCGTGGCCGCCTACGGGTCGTTCCCGTTCCTGCGCTTCATCCACATCGAGCACCACCGCAACACCAACGCCGACGCGAGCACCGACCCGGACGCGTGGACGTCGCAGGGCCCGTGGTGGCAGCTACCGTTCCGGTGGCTGACGATCGACTTCTGGTACGTGCGCTTCTACGCCCGGCACGTGCACGGCCGGCCCCGCCCCGAGCGCGTGGAAACCCTGGTGACGCTCACGGCGTTCGCCGCGGCGGTGGTGACGGTGGCGGCGTGCGGCCACGGCTGGGAGCTGCTCGCGGTTTACCTGGTCCCGCAGCGGCTGGGGCTCGCGCTGCTGGCGTGGTGGTTCGACTGGCTGCCCCACCACGGTCTCGGCGAGAACCGCTTCGGCGCCACGCGGGTGCGCGTGGGGCTGGAGTGGCTGATGACGCCGATCATGCTGTACCAGAACTACCACCTCGTGCACCACCTGCACCCGGCGATCCCGTTCTACCGCTACGTGCGCGCGTGGAACGACAACCGCGACGCCTACCTGGCCCGCGAAGTCGCGATCACCACGGCGTGGGGCCGCGAGCTGACGCCCGCCGAGTACCGCGCGTGGCGACGGCTCACCGAGTGCTTCGAGCAGCCTCCTGCGCCGGAGGCCGTGCCACGCGCGACGCGCCGCTTCCACTCGCTGCGGGTCACCGCGGTCGAGCCCGTGGCGCAGGACGCCGTGGCGATCACGTTCGACGTCCCGCCCGAGCTGCGCGAGACGTTCCGGCACGTGCCGGGCCAGCACGTCGTGATCCGCACGACGGCCGGCGGCAGCGCGGTCCGGCGCACGTACTCGATCTGCTCCCCCGCCGGGTCGGAGTCGCTGCGGATCGCCGTGAAGCGTCGTGAAGGCGGGGCGTTTTCGCCGTACGCGACGAGGCAGCTGGAGCCGGGTGACGAGCTCGACGTGCTGCCCCCGTCGGGCGGGTTCACGCTCGCGCCGCAGCCGGGCCGCACGGCGCACTACGTCGCGCTCGCGGCGGGCAGCGGCATCACGCCCGTGCTGTCGATCCTGTCCAGCGCCCTGCGCGACGAACCGCACAGCCGCGCAACTCTGTTGTACGTCAACACTTCCGGCGCGACGACGATGTTCGCCGACGAGATCAGCGCGCTCGCCCGCGACTGGGCCGGGCGCCTGCACGTGGTGCACTTCCGCACCGACGAACGGGATCCGGACCTGCACGCCCACCGGCCGGTGCGCCACTTCGACACCGTCGGCGAGGCGCTGGCCATCTCGCACGAGCGCTACCGCAGCGGCCGCCTCGACGGCACGCGGCTGCGCGCGCTGCTGCAGAACCGGCTCCACCCGGCGAAGGTCGACCAGTGGTTCCTGTGCGGCCCGCGCGGTTTGCTCGAGATGGCGCGCCGCACGCTGGCGGAGGCGTACGTGCCGGACGAGGACGTGTCGTTCGAGCTGTTCGCCGGCGCGCCCGCGCGCAGCCCGTCCGGCGCGTCGGCGGCGCTGGCCGTGACGGTGGGGCGTTCGGTGACCGACGTCGTGACCTCGCCGGGTGAGACGGTGCTGGACGCGTCGCTGCGCGCGGGGCTCGACGTGCCGTATTCGTGCACCGGCGGCGCCTGCGGGGCGTGCGTGGCGAAGCTGACGCGCGGGCGGGTCGACATGGACGTGCAGTACGCCCTCACCGAAGCCGACGTGGTGGAGCACCGGATCCTGACGTGCCGCGCCCGGCCGACGACACCCGAGGTCGCGGTCGACTACGACCGGTGAGAGCGTGGCCCGGGTGAGTGCCCCCGACGAAGTGATCACCCGGCTCACGGGACGGCGGGTGGTGCGCGCGCCCCGGCCGGGCGGCGCACTGAGCGACGCCGAACTCGACGACGGCCCGGTCGTGGTGAAGCGCGGCCACGCTCCCGGAGCGACGACGGCTGAAGCGGCGGGCCTGCGGTGGCTGGCGGAGCCCGGCGCCGTCGCCGTGGCGCGCGTCCGCGGCAGCGACGACGAGTGGCTCGTGCTTGACCGGATCGAGACCGCCCGCCCGACGCGCGAAGCCGCCCGCGACTTCGGCCGCGGCCTGGCGCGGCTGCACACCGCGGGTGCGCCGGCGTTCGGCGCGCCACCGCCGGGCGGTCCGGTCGACGCGTGGATCGGGCTGGCACCGATGAAGAACGTGACCGGCGAGCGCTGGTCCCCTTGGTACGCCGAGCACCGGGTCCTGCCGTACGTCCGGCGGGCGGTCGACGCCGGCGTCCTGGCCTCGGCCGAGGGGGCTGTCTTCGAGCGCGCCTGCGCCGCGATCCCGGACTCGGCCGAACCACCCGCGCGCCTCCACGGCGACCTGTGGAACGGCAACGTGCTCTGGACCGCCACCGGCGCGTGCCTCATCGACCCGGCCGCGCACGGCGGGCACCGCGAGACGGACCTCGCCCTGCTCCACCTCTTCGGCTGCCCGCACCTCGACGACGTCGTCGCCGCCTACGACGAAACCACCCCGCTCGCCGCGGACTGGCGCGAACGGATCCCGCTGCACCAGCTCTTCCCGCTCCTCGTCCACACCGTCCTGTTCGGACGCTCCTACGCGGCGCAAGCCCTTGCGGCGGCGCGAACCCTGGTGTGACGACACCACGGCCCGCCGAGCGCGCCGGCTCCCGCGACCGAGCTGGCGGCCACCGTCGTCACGGCCCACGCGACCCCATCACCGCCCACGACACCCCCGGACGCGAAACAAGCCCTTGCAGCAGCACGAACCCTCGCGTGACGACACCACGGCAGACTGGGTGCACCGGCCCCCGCGACCGAGCTGGCGGCCACCATCGTCACGACCCACGCAACCCCATCACCGCCCACGACACCCCCGGACGCGAAACAAGCCCTTGCAGCAGCACAAACCCTCGCGTGACGACACCACGGCCCGCCGAGCACACCGGCCCCCGCGACCGACCTCGCGGCCACCATCGTCACGACCCACGCAACCCCATCACCGCCCACGACACCCCCGGACGCGAAACAAGCCCTTGCAGCAGCACAAACCCTCGCGTGACG